>DAIRET010000185.1:1788-5447 GCA_036795455.1 Ignavibacteriaceae bacterium | reverse complement strand
TCAATCGGGATTTCCACCTGGTTGAACTTATCATAAACAATATCGTATGCCGAGGCTGATAATCTGTAGTTTAGCAATAGTTTATTAAAACCATAATCATCGGCAATTTTTACAATTAGAGGAAGGCGTTCATCACCGGGCATATTTATATTTTGATTCGGAGAAAGAACGTCAATTGCCGGGTAATCATCAAAAAAAACTTTGATTGAATAAGTAACCGGGTAAAGGTTTTTGTTACCGGCTTTATCGGTTAAAATGATTTTATAGTTATCATCCTTTGTTATCCTAAAACTTGATTCGGCATAGTTTGAGTTTATCTTCATCTGTATTGATGTCGAATCATCAAACAAAACCAAAGCAGATTTCAATTCTTTATTTGAAAGAAGCGTTAGCTGGACATAAGTTCCGAACAAACCGGTTACATTGCCGTTGTCTACCTGTTCAACCGGTGCAATACCTGAATAAGACGGATAACTGATTTTTAATTTTAAATTCTGAATTCCCGGTCTATCTATCACACTGATTTCATATATATCGCTTTCTACTGCCCCGGATGATAAATAGTAATTCGTATTGTTCCGCAGAGAAGTTAATTCATATATAAAAGTACCGGTGGAATCCTGTTTCAACTCTATTTTTTCAAAATCGGTCTGGGTAACATCTTTAACATGTATAGTGATTTTAGATGGTGATTCACCTTTAGTATTCACAACAACCGTTACATTTTCTCCTTTTGTAACAGTCTTGTTTCCCGGTTCAACAAGAAAAACGAATTTCGGCGGGATAATGAATGACTGGTTATAATTTGCCACCCTGTATGCAGCGGAATTCAAGTCCGGTATACTTATCAACAATAAAACCACAAATACAATAATGGAGAATGTATACGGTAGAATTTTTTGGGGAACATCATATTTCAATACTGAATCAAAATTAATTGTACCGATTTTTCCATAAAGATTTTTAAATGCAGCTTCTACCAGTTTAGTCGAGTGATTTATTCGCGTCTTTAACGCTACAAGCTGCATTGTGTTTACGAGTTCATCTTTAATTGAAGGGAAAAGATTTCCAGCTTCCCTTGCAAGTGAGAAGTAATCGCTCTTCCATAAAATGCCGGTTTGTTTTATCAACGGAAGTATAAAACTGTATCCGATACTTACAATAGATGCGGAAATAAAGGTTAAAAAAAGAATCGTTCTTATTGTAGAGCCGAACCTGAAAACCATTTCGAAAAGAACTATTACAATAAACAGAAGGGAAATTGCAAGTAAAGATTTTTGGATACCCGTCAAAGCAGAAATGCGTAATCCCCTGTTTTCAAACTTCTTTAGTTTATTCAGTACGTCTTTGTAGAACTTCGATTCAATACTCATAATTCAATTAGTTTGTTAAAGACCATAATACGATGTTGGTCCCGAATTTAAGTGCTTCTTCCCTTACTTTTTCGGGATTGTTATGAACTTCCTTGTCAGCCCAGCCATCACTCGGATTTGATTCGAATGTATAAAAAACCGCCAGCCTTTTATTTATAAATATTCCGAAACCCTGCGGTTCTTTATCGTCGTGTTCATGCGTCTTTGGCGGTCCCGAAGGGAATTGATAAAAGCAATTATACAAACCGTAACTAAAAGGGAGCTCCACAATCGGGTTATCCGGAAGCACTTTTTTTATTTCTCTTCTGAATGCGTTATCGAGTCCGTAATCATCATCAACATAAAGAAAACCACCGTTTTCAAGATACTTCCGCAAGCGTTCCACCTCCGAATTTGAAAAAACAATATTGCCATGCCCGGTTACAAATAAAAACGGGTATGAGAAAATTTCATCGGATGAAATATCAACAAACACATATTCGGCATTTACTTTTATATTCGCATTTGCCGAGATGAAATTTAAAAGATTTACATCGGCAGAAGGATCGTTATACCAATCCCCTCCCCCGTTGTATTTTAATCTTGCCATTTTAAAAACGGGTGATTGAGCAGTAAGAACTTCCGCAATCAAAAAGATAATGAATAATAGTCTCGACATTTTTCTAAATTTTTGGTGTCAAAATAGATACACGGAGGTTCATTTTCAATTCATAAAGGAAGGGTTGAAACGAATGCTAATTAATTAATCGAAAAAATTCAAATAATTGGCTAAACATAAGGGATGAATTACTTCAAAATCGTTATATTTGAAATAAAAGCTACAATAGTTTGAATCAATGTTTATGAATTCCAGCGAAAAAATACTTGTTTGCGATGACGATGAGGCGATATGCTACCTTCTCAAAGAGCAACTCATTGGTGAAGGATATTCGGTTGAAACTGTTTATGATGGAAGGATTGCCATCGAAAACATCAAAAAGAAAAGTTACGACCTTGTATTACTTGATCTGAATATGCCTTATCTATCGGGTGAAGATACTTTAAAAATAATTAAAGAGTACAATCCGTCAATCCCTGTAATAATTTTAACGGCTGAAGCTGAAATAAAAAAAGCTATCGAATGTATTAAAGCAGGAGCTTATGACTTCAAAACAAAACCGTACGAGTTTGATGAACTCATAGTTTCTATTAAAAGAGCGATTGAACATAAAGAACTTGTAATAGAACACCAAATTTTAAAGAATAAAGAAAAACAAAAAAGCGGGAATATAGTCGGAGAAAGCCAGGCGGTTAAAGAACTTCTTTCACTTGCATTAAAAGCCGCCCGCTCGGATTCAAACATTTTAATCGAAGGCGAAACAGGAACCGGGAAAGAGTTACTCGCAGAATATATTCATTACAATTCCGAAAGAAAAAGCAAACCGTTTGTTGTAATTAATTGTGCGGCTATGCCCGACCAATTAATAGAAAGCGAATTATTCGGCTATGAGAAGGGTGCTTTTACCGATGCAAAAAATACCAAACAGGGATTGGTTGAAATCGCAAACGAAGGTACATTATTCCTTGATGAAATCGGTGAGATGAGCCTCTCTATTCAACCAAAGTTATTGAGGTTCCTTGAAAACGGCGAATATAGAAGAGTAGGGGGAATTAACCCGTTAACCTCTAATGTTAGAATTATAAGTGCTACTAACAAAAATCTTACTGAAGAAATAGAGAAAAAACTTTTCAGACGTGATCTTTTATTCAGACTTAATATAATCACTCTAACCGTTCCCCCATTACGAGAACGAAAAGAGGATATAAAACCGTTATCGCAATTCTTCCTACAAAAAAAATCTCCTGTACGTTCCCCGGCAATTTTATCCCACGAAGCATTGCAAGCTCTATTACATTATAGTTTTCCGGGTAACGTAAGGGAACTTGAGCATATTATAGAAAGAGCAATAATTTTTTGCGAAGCGAATGAAATAAAACCTGAAAATTTATTTCTCACTCCACAAAAGAACAATAGTAGAAGAGATACAAGCAGTAATATCGAGAACTATTCTGTACCAGGTCTTTCTATGGAGGAAGTTGAAAAAATCCATATCGAAAAGGCACTGGACAATAATAACTGGGACAGGGTAAAAACAGCAATTCAGCTGGGAATAAGTCAAAAAACACTTTATACAAAAATTAAAAAGTATAACATTGTAAGAGAATGACAACGAGATAGACTATGGATTTTGAAATACATCCGTTTGGAATAAGAAAACTGGAAAAAGTATTCTCTTCGATTATCAA
>DAIRET010000185.1:0-1688 GCA_036795455.1 Ignavibacteriaceae bacterium | reverse complement strand
AAATACATCCGTTTGGAATAAGAAAACTGGAAAAAGTATTCTCTTCGATTATCAAAGGAGAATCAACTGATCAAATTCTTATCGGAACGCTTAATATTCTTTCCCAAATTATTGACCCCGATTTTTTAATCGCAGCTCAAATTGATAATAAACTAGAAAAATCGGTTTTGATTACACCTGATAAATACACACTAAACGAAGCCACAAAAGCGGCTACCGAAGCACTGCTGCCGGTTCTTTGTAAAGTTGTCTCCGTGAACAAAGCACAAGAAGCTATCAATATAAAAGATGAATTATTGTTAAAAGAATTAAAAACTACTTCAGGTTGCAATTCTATTCTTTTAATTCCATGTTTTTATGAGTACGAATTAACCGGGATTCTATTCCTTGGAAAAAAGAAAGAAGCATTCTCCGAAGTAGAAATTCAAACAATAAAAGAAGCCGCAGTATTTTTTGCTTTCGCAGCGAAGCTAAGTGTTTCTTTGGAATTCAACCGCGAACTTGAAGCAAGATTTAACCAGAAGCAGAGATTTGAAACAATCGGGAAATTGGCTTCGGGAATAGCTCACGATTTGAGTAACGTACTTTCAAACATTTTCGGCAGCCTTGATTTACTGAAGAAGAAGTATTCCTTTGAACCAAATGTTGAAAAGCTAATTGCCAATATTGAGAGTAGTTCAATAAGAGCAAGAGAGTTGACAAGGGGTTTCTTATCATACGGAAAACCGACTGCAAAGCAGAAAGAAACAATAGTAATAAAAGTATTCTTTGAAGAACTTGAAAAAGCGATTGCACAAACATTCCCGGATGAAATTTCATTTAATGTTAATGTAGAAGAGTACATATATAAAATAAAAGGGAACAGCACGCAGCTCTACCAGGTCATTTAAAATATGTGCATTAATGCAAAAGAAGCTATCAGAGAGAAAGGAAGTGTTACATTAAATGCTTCCAACTTTGCAATCGACAAATCAAATCACCACAAGTTTCCATTTCTGCAGGAAGGCAACTATGTTTGCATATCAATTGAAGACACAGGCAGCGGTATTTCTAAAGAAAATCTTGACCAGATTTTCGACCCATATTTTTCAACTAAGAAAAAAGAGACGGTTTCAGGTATCGGCTTGTATGTAAGTTACGGAATAATTAAAGCACACAACGGGCACATCGAAGTTTCAAGTACTAAAGGTATCGGAACAAAATTCGATATATTCCTACCTGCCGCGAAGGATAGAAGAAAAGAGACAAGAGACCTTTCGGAAAAAATAATTTTACTTGCAGATGACGAGGAAACATTAAGAGATTTACTAGCCGAACTGCTCGAAGCAAGCAATTACTCGGTGATTAAAGTCTCCGGGGGAGATGAAGTTCTAAAAGTTCTTACAGAAGAAATTAAAGCCGATTTGCTTATTATAGACCATCATATGCCGGGAATGAGCGGGCTGGATTGCATTAGAGAAATTAAAAAACTGAATTACGATTTCCCGATAATACTATCAACCGGTAGTTTATCTTCTACAGCAAACGTAAATTTAAAAGAAGAAAGCATCTCCGCGGTTATTTATAAACCGTACGACTTCGATGAGCTGCTGAAAGAAATAAACGAGATTCTTTAAGGGTTATCCTGCCCGTCCAGATCAACCATTTTGATATCGCGGACATAATCAGAGATTTTAGGTTTTTCAATT
>DAIRET010000184.1:0-5468 GCA_036795455.1 Ignavibacteriaceae bacterium | reverse complement strand
GGTTGAGTTTTGCTTTATCATAGTCGCCGGAACCAACAGGAAGGGACTCGGCGTATTTTTCAAAATCGTTAAAATATTTTTCGAATGTCAAACCGTTTAATATTCTGTCTTTACTTATACTTTTCATATTTCTTCTCAATCAAAAAAAAACCCCACAAATGCGGGGTTTTTAATGGTTATTAATTTTAATTAATTTTATCTACCAACACTGTCAAGATGTTCTTTTTTAGCCATTAATTGTTCTTGGGTTTCTTCGCGAGCCGGGTCCTTAACAATAGCTTCTGTAGGACAAGCAGGAATACACTGAGGTTCGTCAAAAAAACCGACGCATTCTGTACACTTATCAGGAACAATAAAAGTATGATCATCGTTCAATGAATCGTGTTCCTGTCCGCCTAACGTCCACGAACTACCTGCTGCATAAATAGCATCGTTCGGGCATTCTGTTTCGCAAGCTGCACAAGAAATGCAATCATCAGTTATCATAACTGCCATAATTATTTCCTTTTTCTTTCTGATATTAAATAAATTACGGCTCAAATATAACGAAATTGCTCTTAATCAAAAAGGTATTAGGAGTTCATTTTATAACTTTTTAAGCATGAAAAAGAAGAAAAAGAAGTATCCAAACACAGCATCAATAGGGGAGATACGGAATAAATGAATTGGTAATCCCTTCAAAATTAGGTATTTTTGCAATCATTTTTTAAAGAAGAAAGAAAATGCAGATAGGATTAATAGGATTACAGAATTCAGGGAAAACTACACTATTCAGTGCACTAACGAACACGGAAATCACACCGGAACTACAAGCCAAAACCGATCTCAACCGCTCGGTTGTTAAAGTTCCCGACAAAAGACTTGATAAACTTACTGCAATGTTCAACCCGAAAAAACAAGTGTATGCAACTCTTGAAATTGTTGATATCCCGGGATTGCAGGTCTCGGACGACGGGAAAGTTAAAATAACATCCGACTTCCTGAATAAAGTAAAAAATAATGACGCTTTGTTGCACGTTGTACGTGAATTTCAGAATGATGCAGTCCCCCATCCTGAAATTACTGTTAATCCTTTGCGGGATATTGAATTTCTCGAAACGGAATTTCTCCTTAACGATATGACAATGATAGAAAACAGGCTTGAGAAAATTCAAAAAGATATTCTTAAATCAAAGACCGACCAGCTTCAAAAAGAACTGCCGTTATTCAAAAAAATGCAGGAACATATCGAGAAAGAACTGCCTCTTCGGCTATTAAAACTTGATGAAAATGAAAAAAAAGTAATTGCGGGTTACCAGTTTTTAACTATAAAACCGTTAATTATAGGGATAAACTTCAGCGAAGATTCAAAGGATAAATCTGATGGATTGATTGCCGAAATAGAAATGAAATATTCGGAACATGGTTTAAGAATAGTACCTTTCTTCGCATCGTTTGAATATGAATTGTCGCGTCTGCCCGTTGAAGAAGCAAATTCATTTATGGAAGATTTCGGGATTACCGAATCAGCATTGAATAGAATACTGACAACATCCTATAATGTATTGGGATTGCAGTCATTTTTTACAGTAGGCGAAGATGAGTGCCGTGCCTGGACTGTAAAAAGAAATGCAACGGCGCAAGAATCAGCAGGAGCAATTCATACCGATTTTTACGATAAATTCATCCGTGCAGAAGTTGTCCATTTTGATGATTATGTTAATTACGGTTCATTTCCCAAATGTAAAGAAGCCGGAGTTTGGCGTTTGGAAGGGAAAGAGTATTTAGTTAAAGATGGAGATATCTTAACAATAAGACATAGTTAATTCTTATCTATTTACAGACTTTATGGATGCTGTAAATAAGTATCATTTATAAATTAAACCTTTTAGAAATCAGAAAGAAATTTGTGTTAAAGTTCGATAAAATTAGAAACATAGCCATTATCGCTCACGTAGATCATGGCAAAACAACCCTCGTTGATCTTATGCTTAAACAAACAGGGGCATTTAGAGATAATCAAAAAGTTGAAAAAAGAATTATGGATTCCAATGCGCTCGAAAGGGAGAGAGGAATCACGATTTTTGCTAAAAATTTAAGCGTTATTTATAAAGATTTTAAAATCAATATTGTTGATACGCCGGGACACGCTGATTTCGGCGGTGAAGTTGAACGTACATTAAAAATGGTTGACGGAGTGCTGCTTCTCGTTGACGCTGCCGAAGGTCCCTTACCGCAAACAAGGTTTGTTCTTAAGAAATCACTTGAACTGGGAATTAAACCAATAGTTGTAATTAATAAAATCGACAGAAAAGATGCACGCCCGAATGAAGTGTTGAATGAAATTTTCGATTTATTTGTCGCTTTAGGTGCTTCAGAAGAACAGCTTGATTTCCCTTTTATTTATGCAATTGCAAAACAGGGAATTGCAAAATTCGATCTTAAGGAAGAAAGCAACAATCTTTTACCTTTATTCGAAACAATTGTAAAACATATACCGGAACCTGCAGTTGCCGATGAAGATTTTAGAATGCTCATCTCCGCAATCGATTATAACGATTATCTCGGAAGAATCGGTATCGGAAGAGTGAATTCAGGTCATGTAAAAGTAGGCGACCCGATTATTTTATTAACACGCCGCGGTGCAAAAATCAATGCAAAAGTAACCAAACTTTATTCTTTTGAAAATATAGCAAGAGTTGAAGTTGAGGAATTGTCGGCAGGGGATATTGGTGCATTCGCCGGCTTGGAAGATGTTGATATAGGCGATACAATCGCTTCCCCGTTATTACCCGAGCCTTTACACTTTGTCGATATTGAAGAACCGACAATCACAATGAATTTTATGGTGAACAATTCTCCTTTCGCCGGGCTGGAAGGAAAATATGTTACTACCCGCCATTTAAGCGAAAGGCTTTCAAGGGAATTAAAATCAAATGTTAGCTTACGCGTAGAGATAACTGATTCACCCGATATCTTTAAAGTAAGCGGAAGGGGAGAACTCCATCTTTCTATTTTGATTGAAAACATGAGAAGAGAAGGTTATGAACTGCAGGTAAGCAGACCGCAAGTAATTATGAAAAAAGTTCTGGATGTTCTCTCGGAGCCGATGGAACACTTGATTATTGACGTGCCTGAAGAATTTGTCGGAATTGTAATTGAAAAACTCGGCAAAAGAAAAGCTGAAATGAAAAATATGGTATCGATTAGCGAGATTACAAGAATTGAATTTGTAATTCCTGCACGCGGATTAATCGGTTACCGCTCGGAATTCATGACGGATACTAAAGGTACCGGGATTCTTCATCACAATTTTGATGGATACGAGCCGTATAAAGGAGATATAGTTCACAGGCAAAGAGGAGCATTGATTACAATGGAAACCGGAACTGCTTCTGCATACGCGATGTTTAAACTTCAAGAAAGAAGCCAGTTCTTCATTAACCCGGGTACAAAAGTTTATGAAGGAATGGTAGTGGGTGAAAATTCACGCAATAACGATATGCGTGTAAATGTTACAAAAACTAAACAGCTTACTAATTTTAGAGCTGCCGGTTCCGATGAGGCGATTAGACTTGAACCACCTACATTACTTACCCTGGAGCAAGCTATCGAATGGATAACCGATGAGGAATTTGTAGAAATTACACCCATGTCTATACGGTTAAGAAAAAAATATTTAACTGAAATGGATAAAAAGAACGCAAGATTAAATGCAAAAAGTGCATAGATTTTTTTTCAAGTAAACAAATAGGAGGCATTATGTCTGAAAACATTTTAAAAGGATTAAAACCTGAACTGCTATGGCAAAGGTTTTTTGAAATTACACAGGTTCCGCGACCTTCAAAAAAAGAAGAAAAGATTCTTGCTTATTTGAAGAATCTTTGCGAAGAATTAAAACTTACTTATAAAGAAGATAAGGTAGGGAGTCTTGTAATTTCTATTCCGGCTACAAAGGGATATGAAAAAGCTCCCGTAGTTGTTCTTCAAGCGCATGTTGATATGGTTTGTGAAAAGAATAAAGGTACGGAACACGATTTTGATAATGATCCGCTGAAATTAAAAATTGTTGACGGATGGGTTGCAGCGGAAGGAACTACACTCGGTAGCGACAACGGAATAGGTATGGCTGCCGCTCTTGCAATTATTACAGATAAAGATTCTGTACATGGACCGCTTGAAGTTTTATTGACTGTTGATGAAGAAACCGGTTTAACGGGAGCAAGCAATCTTGAAAGTGGATTTATAACAGGTAAAACTTTATTAAATCTTGATTCCGAAGAAGACGGAGCATTTTATGTGGGCTGCTCCGGCGGAATCGATACTGCAGGAATATTCAATATTCAGTATGAAGAACATCCTAAAGATTGTAAATGCTACGAATTAACTATTACAGGACTTAAAGGAGGACACTCCGGTTTGGATATTCATACCGGGAGAGGAAATGCTATAAAACTTCTTGCAAGAACACTTTACGCATTTGACTTTAAGTATCATTTATCAAAAATTGAAGGCGGAAGTAAACGGAATGCAATTCCAAGGGAAGCCGAAGCTTATTTTTGCATTAATTCCGCTGACGAGAAAAAACTTATTGCCATTGTTGCAAAGATGAATGAAGATTTTAAAAATGAATTCAATACTGCCGACGGTAATGTCCTCGTAAAAGTTGCTCCCACTGATTGCTGCTGCGAGAAAACGTATGCTCCGCAGTTTACGGAGAAATTCATAAAAACACTTCTCGCTTTACCGCACGGAGTTTTCCAGATGAGCCAGGATATTGAAGGATTAGTTGAAACTTCAACTAATCTTGCAACAATTGTTGTTGAAGGAGATAAAATAGTTGTCGGCTCAAGTCAAAGAAGCTCTATTGAAAGTGCAAAAAGATACGCTGCAAATAGTGTTAAATCGGTCTTTGAATTAGCAGGTGCAGACGTAAAAACAGGTGATGGTTATCCCGGATGGAAACCTAATCTCGATTCTCCGATTCTTCATTTTTCTAAAGATGTGTATAAAAAACTTTACGGGAAAGAACCGGAAATAAAAGCTATTCATGCCGGACTTGAATGCGGAATTCTCGGGGATAAAGAGCCGGGACTTGATATGATTTCGTTTGGTCCTACAATTACAGGTGCACACTCTCCGGATGAAAAAGTTAATATTGAAACAGTAGATAAGTTTTATACTTTACTAAAGGGTATTCTAAAAGAGATAGCCGAAAAAGCATAAATACGAACTGTTCTAATTAAACTTTTCAAATAGCAGGAATTCACGGAATTTTTTAGCGGTTCTTCTTGTAACTTAAAAGAAGAACCGCACTGCTGATACAATTCTTACTTCTTTTCATTTCAATATTCGTTAGCGAACTAAAAAAACACTCCCCGGTATAATTATAGATGAAATATAAAAACAAACATCCAAGCATCGTAAATGCGGTATGGATTTAACAGTTTTTATCCCATCAGCTCAAAACAGTTAGAAAATCTTTATCT
>DAIRET010000183.1:0-5477 GCA_036795455.1 Ignavibacteriaceae bacterium | reverse complement strand
TAAAAAATTCTTTATTCCATTACCTTCAAGATCAATAACGGCAACAGGGGTTAGCAATTCCACGAAATCGTCTTCTTCTAATAATTTTATGTCCGGCAAATCAATTATTGATTCTTTGGGCACAAAAGCAAGAATATTCCATTCCTCATCAATAACTTTTCGTTGAAGATGATCAAAAGAAGCCGGTATTTCAAGTTGCTGACCAAAAGAAATACCAGCCCAGAAAAATATAAGAAACAAAGAATACTTCATTTAAACCTCCCGGCTATGATAAATGGTAAAAAACAGAGTATTAAAAATTAAACTCTATACCTTTCAAATATAAAGATATTCCTTCAAAATCCGTTTCCATCGGGGAGTCAGCAGCAATCTTAGTTTTGTAATACTCTACCCCTACGTGCTTCGTTATAAAACCAAGCACATTATCGTCAACAAAACCATTCAGTAATTTGAACAATCCTTCCGAAGAAATCATTAAACCGGTTGTTTTATTTATTGTTTGGTTGAAAGAAGTATAACTGCCCAGCATAAAGGTAAATGTATCAAAGAAACTGAATAAATGTCCTTTATGAATTAAAACTTCAGAATCACCTTTTAGTTGTAATAAATTCTTAACGGGTGTTATTCTGCCGAAAATACCATTGTATGTATAACTCCCTGTGAAATCTCTATCAACAAGATAATCAACTGCTTCCGCAGAGAATCTGTATCTGAATAAATTTAATGAAATACCCCCGGTTTCAAGTTGGAAGCCGGTATTGAAGCTATATCCCAATCTGCCGCTTCTCGGGAGCGGATCGCTCTGTGATGGGTCGATATAATAAACTTCTTTACCGTAATTTTGTAACGAGTAACCGAATGAGAATTCCAATAGCGGTTTGATTAAAGTCGCCCTATTTAATTCAAGCGAAAAATTATTAAAATAGAGTTCTGAAACAGGGTACATAAAGAGAATGCCGAAATCCCATGCTGTGCCATTCGTTTCAAATTCTACAAGTTTTCCATTATTCAAATACTTACCCATGGATGAATAATAAGGTTTTATAGATAAACCTATACCGGCTTTTATACCGTAATCAATTCCGGCACCCAAACTGAAAGTGTTTGAATATTCAATTGGTGAAGATTTACCGGCAAATGTACCATCGGGATAGTAAATTGAAAATTCACTGTATTTATAAACAGTATGAATATACCCTATTCCGATTGTAACCGGGATACCATTTAATAATTCTTTGAAATCATACCCCAAACTTAGACCATGGTAGCGTGTTGTAACAAAGCCGGTAGAAAGGTAATCTACATTTTGAGGTGTAATCATTAAGCTGAAATTACTTTTACGGGTAACAAAACCGAGTTTAGCCGGGTTGTAGTAGTAGGATAACGGATCAACCTCAAGATCGGATACACCGGTCATTCCCATTCCATTTAATACGGGGGATTGTTCCAGGGATAAAATCCAAAGTGCAGAAGAACCTTGGGAAAAGGAAAAATTACTAAGTAGAAAAACAAAAACGATGATAGATTTCATAACTACTCCTAATTGTTGATCAAACCTAAGAAAAATTTTATTATTCTGCAAAACGATAATTTGGATAGAATAACTTTTTCGATTTTTATTATAGGGGCGATTATTCTGTTTTACCCGGCGGAAGCAATATAAAAAGTGGGAGTGAAAAATTTTTTTATTTTTTTTTGTTATTCGGGAACTCTAAAAATTTCTCTGTTGTTAAGCAAGTAATAAGTATAATCTTATTAGTAAATGGTAATCATAACGACTCCAAGGGGATATGTTTATTGAGTATTAGCTGCTCAAAAACATCTTAAGCCAAAGCGGGTAGACCACACTACCCGCTTTTTTATTTTAAATATCCTTCAGTTGCCCGCTCTATGAATTTTATTGCCACCCGGCTTGTTACTACCTTATGAAAAAAGTTTTTATTTTTATATTACTACTTGCATTTATTAATACAACATGTACAAAGGTTACGGAAGAAGGAAAAATTATGACAACTAACGACTATAAAGGAAATGCACCCGAATTTCCACCTGGTATGGATTGGCTTAATACGGATAAACCGATTAAAGTTTCGGAATTAAATGGGAAAATCGTAATACTTGACTTCTGGACATATTGCTGCATAAACTGTATTCATGTAATACCCGACCTTAAAAGACTTGAAGCGAAATACCCGGACGAACTTGTAGTGATAGGTGTTCACTCAGCAAAATTCAATACAGAAAAAGAAACCGACAATATTCGGCAGGCAATTTTACGGTACGATATTGAGCACCCGGTTTTGAACGATAAAGATTTTAGAGTGTGGACAATATACGGGGTTAAAGCCTGGCCTACATTGGTTTTGCTTAACCCGGTGGGAGATGTTGCGGGATATATGTCAGGCGAAGGTATTTACAAACCGTTTGATGAAGCAATCGGTAAACTGCTGGAAGAATTTAAAGATGTTATTGATAGAACGCCAAATGAATTTAAACTTGAAAAAGAAAACCACTCTGGCTCTATATTAAATTATCCGGGTAAAGTTTTAGCGGATGAAGTATCCGGCAGACTTTTCATAACGGATTCAAACAACAATAGAATAATAATTACCGATCTCGATGGAAGCATAATTGATATTATCGGTTCAGGCAAATCAGGAAACAAAGACGGTAGTTTTAGCGAAGCGGGATTCTTCAAGCCGCAAGGAACAACTTTGAAAGACGACATCCTTTTTATAGCCGATACAGAGAACCATCTTATTAGAAAAGCGGATTTAATTAACCGCACTGTTAAAACAATTGCCGGTACCGGTTTACAGGAGTATGTAAAAATACCGGGAATTGACCCGCTGAAAACAGGGCTGAATTCACCGTGGGATATTGTTATATCCGGCACACAGCTTTTTATTGCAATGGCTGGTCCACATCAATTATGGTCGATGGATTTAGATTCAAACAAACTTTCAATTCATGCAGGCTCCGGTTATGAAAACATAATTGACGGCGAACTTTTGTCCGCAGCTCTTGCCCAGCCGAGCGGAATAACAACCGATGGAAATAAGTTATATTTTGCCGATAGTGAAGTAAGTGCAATTAGAGCGGCAGATATTAATAGAAACGGGAAAGTAACAACAATTATAGGGCATGGGTTATTCGATTTCGGAGATATTGATGGAGATGAAAATACCGCCAGATTTCAGCATCCGTTGGGAATAGTACACGTTGGCGGTTTATTGTATGTAGCTGATACATATAACAATAAAATTAAAGTTGTTGATCCGAGAACAAGAAAAAGCAGAACGCTTGCAGGTTCCGGTAAAGAAGGAAATACAGACGGAAGTTTCGAATCTTCAACATTTGATGAACCCTGCGGAATAAGCTATGCTAACGAAAAATTGTATGTCGCCGATACTAATAATGGAGCAATACGCATTCTCAATCTTAAAACAAAAACAGTATCAACTTTAGAACTTAAGAATTTTGATAAAATAAAATAGTTGTTTTTTGAATATGCCGGGGCTGCTATAAAGGTATATGGAGCAGCCCCATTAAAAGTTAAATTAATACACTCTTATTTTAATACCATCATTTTCTTAATGCTGGTAAAATCGCCGGCACTCATCTTATATAGATAAACACCGCTTGAAAGTTTGAACCGGTTTATCGATAGTTGGTAATTATAATAACCGGCAACCTGGTCTTCATCAATTATTGTTGCTACCTTTTCACCTGTGATTGAATATAACTCAAGTAATACTTTACTATCAGAGGGGAGTTGATAGTTTATTGTTGTAACCGGGTTAAAAGGATTCGGATAGTTCTGGCTTAAATCATAATACATAGGTAAATCAATAACACTTTCTACAGAATTGCTGTATTTATATGAACCATCCGTATCAATCATTTTCAGCCTATAAGAATAAGAACCGGAGTTCAATTTCCTATCTATAAACGAGTACTCTTTTGTAGAGTTACTATTTCCTGCAGCCTTCAATTCCGAAATAGTTTTCCACTCATCATCCTCATCTTTTCTTTCCAGAATAAACAAAGCAGTATTAATTTCTGTTTCTGTTTTCCATGCTAAATTAATATCACGCTTATTGACGACGGCGGTAAAAGAAGAAAGTTCAACCGGCAGGGGATTGGTATCATCCGAAGCAATAACAAACTCGGAGAATCCCTCGATGTTCCATGTACATATACCACCTTCAATAGAACTTGCTACACCAAGGTCTATCCATGGCTCATTTGGACTTTCTCTATGTAACAAATGGAGAGTTGAAAAATCATTAACTCCTTGTAAACCCGAAAGGTCAAGCGTTAAGTTACAAGAATAGTCTTCATCTAAATATCCGGTTACTTCAAAATCCCAGTAATATGGAGCGAAGTTAGTTAATGTACCAGGCAGTGTTCCTCCCGGCAATGCATCTATTTTTGATACGGTTAAAGCAAAAGAGTCTGAGTTGTCGGAACGAGTGATTGTTACCCCGGTATTTAAAAATGTATAAGTGTTCCAGTAATTGTTTAAAGTATTGGTCGCACTATTTGACGGTATTCTTTTGATTTTAATATTGTCAACTATAAAACCCCATGCATCATCCGAGCCATCGGAGACATTTCTAAATCTGAACTTAACGGTTTTACCGGAGTAGTCGCTTAAATCGCGGGTATACTTTTCGAATTCAGAAACATCCTGGTCAGAAAGATCAGCCAGAGTAGTCCACGATTCCCCATTGTTAGTTGTAATCTCGAAATATGTATTGTCGTATGGTGTGGTTTCAATTCCTCCGTTTTTACCGATACTTGATTTTGGTAATCCAATAAACGGATCGTCATCAATCCACCAGAAACTAATTTGGAGATTATTGCTTAAAGTGAATTTGTTTGTAACAATGGTTCCACTTAAGTAGTAGTCAATTCCCAGACCCCAATCGCCTTCGTATGTATTTGACGCCATTTGCCAGTTCTCGCTCTCATCTCTCCATCCCGCAGGCGGCAATATTCCCTGTTCCATTCCTTCAAAGAATGGGTAGGCGGTTACTATCTTTTCATTTACTGTTGCAACGCCGGAGATTTTATTCGTTCCATCCCAAATACCTCCGCCATCTGTACTATATCCGCCGTAGACAAAAGAATCGTCCAATAGTTGAAACCTTGTAGCAAAATAAGCTGTTCCGCTCTGAATATCAGCTCCAATTACAGCTTTATAAATGTCGTTATTACCATCTTCAGAAGAGAAAGAAGCCTCAGTCCACCTGTTTTCATTCCATGAAGAAGGATTACTGCTTACATAATTCCAACCAACCCAAGCTTTTAATCCAGGTTGTTCTCCCGCTAACGTGGTTACACCGTGGGAGTAGACTTTTCCACTTACTTCAAACGTTCCCCCTTCGTTTTGAGTTACTGTTGCAGGGTTATTAAGATTACACCATGATATTAAAGCATCGGTAACCATTAGTACACCGGAAGAATTTCCA
>DAIRET010000019.1:0-25507 GCA_036795455.1 Ignavibacteriaceae bacterium | reverse complement strand
TTTATTGAACCGATCCGACCGTTGCGAGCCGTAACTGTCTCAGATGTTCATATATTAGCTCAGAATATGATAAATACCCAATCGGTTGATAGTCAGAAGATGATCGTCTTTACTGACAATAGACAGGATGCTGCCTTTCAAGCAGGATGGATGCAGGATCATGCCAGAAGATATCGTTTAAGACACTTGATTTATGAATTCTTAAAAGAAAAGAATAGTACAATATCAATCACTGACATTGAACATCATCTATTTGAAATACTATCAAAGGACAAAAATCTTGGGTTAATGCTGGCACCGGAAGTCTACGAGTTCTATTCGGATGAAACTTACAGTCAGGAATTCACTAGTCAACTAAGATACTTTATAAGGATTCAACTAATTAGAGAGTTGGGTACTAGCTTTTCTCAGAAGGAAGGTTTGGAGCCCTGGGGTTTACTAGAAATTGTATATGAAGGTGTTAACAGTGAAAATGAGTGGATAAAAGACTGGTCTGATAAAATGGGAATAAATCCTGAAGAATTAACATCAAGTATTTCAAGCCTTCTTGATGTATTTAGACGTAATCGATACATCTATGATAATAAAGCTCCAATATTTTCAAGAGCCTGGCGGGAAGGCGATAGAGAGATTCAACTTGGTTATCTACCCCTGATCATGGGTGTCGGGGGGAACGCAATTCCACCAAAAGGTTTGATTGAATTTCCGGAGCAAACAAGAACAAGTTATCAAGCATATTTCAGATCATTGAGAGGACAATCACTCCCCGTTAACTTTATAAAAAAGTGGAATATCTCGCCAGATCTTCTGGAAGAATTTCTTAACAGTCTTTGGAAGTTTTTTATTGATGCTACTAAAATTCTCAGACCCGTTATTTTAAAAACGAGCAATAATCATGATCTGAATGCCGGTCAACCGGTTTATCAAATAGATACGTCAAAAATTGGAATCAGAACCCAATGGAATAAATATCATTGTAGTCTTTGTCAGAGAATTCACTCTCGTCCGACAGTCAATAATGTATGTACAACAATGCATTGCCGCGGAAACCTTATTCTTAAAGAACCGAGCAAAGAAAACTATAATATTGATCTACTTAATCATCCCTTCGCTATGTTAATGGCACAAGAACATACGGCACAGGTACCGGCAAAAAGAAGAGAAGAAATAGAAAGAGAATTCAAAAAGAGAAACGGTAGATTTAACTGTCTGGTTGCAACACCTACCCTTGAACTTGGTGTTGATATTGGAGCATTAGACATGGTTTTAATGCGAAATGTGCCGCCGCTTTCATCTAATTATTGGCAGAGAGCTGGGCGTGCCGGAAGAAGACAACGCCTGGCTGTAGTTTATACTTATTGCAGAAGAAGCGATCATGACCAGTATTTCTTTGAAGAACCGCTGCGAATATTGGAGGGGGTAATTTCCACTCCCAAGTTTAATATGAAAAATGAAATAATGCTTAGAAAACATGTCCATGCAACTGTTTTATCTGAGTTAATTAAGATATCTATTAAAAAACAAGAAGAACTTTATCACTCAGCAACCGATATTCAGGAGGTAAAAGAGATATTATCTGCTGCCTTTCCAACTTTTATTAAGTCTTATCTTTTTGAAAGAGATGGAACTTATCTAAGAATACCTAAAGATGTCAGTCTATTAAGTATTATTATTCAAAAGAATGAAGAACGCTTAGTTGAAAGTGTTTTAAGGGTATTTCACGATTATTGGCCTGAAGAAGATAAATCTATCACCGATCCCGACAAACTAAAAGGTTTTATCAATAAAATGCCATCTTGCCTGCAAGAGGTTGTTAATTTGATGCACACGAGAATGTTGTGGGCTTATAATACACAAGAAAAGTTTTTGCAGTATCAAAGCCAACGGCTCTTAACCCAAGAAGAAGAAAAAGTATTAAATAGATGTAAGAATTTCTTAAGAAACTTGAATCGGGAATCACAAGATAATTATACACTGAATGTTCTTTCAGAGGAAGGATATTTACCCGGATATGGACTTTACGGAGGTGGAATAAAAGCATTCGCTCATCAATCTTACATTGGGGGAGGAAAGAATCATCCTGATTTCGAATTATCAAGGGTATCTACAATTGCCGTACGAGAATTTGTTCCCGGAAATATGATCTATGCTAACAATGGAAGATTTAGAGTTGTTATATTTAGAATAACATCGTTTGATGAAAATGAGAAAAGTAGAAGATTTATTGTCAATCTTGAAAAAGGTAAGTCTTACATTAAAGACTTAATAGAGAACTCTTCAGTTCAATACTCAGGCTCAAATTTACATGAAATTTCTGCTACACCCATAAGCGATTGTGATATTCACTACATATCGCGAATAAGTGATGAGGAATTAAATCGTTTTCAACTTCCCGTTATACTTCTTGGCGAGTTAAAAGTATCCAGAAGAGGTGGTATAGCTTATAGTATCGGAGATAAAGAAATTAAATTATTAATTGGGCAAAGTCTGCAACTAGTAAATATTGGTCCTGTGGATTTGTCGTTCAAAGGCAAACTTGGCTATCCAATTTGTACTGTTTGTGGGAGCACAAGATCACCCTATTCCTCTGATGCTGAAATAGAACACTTTAGGGAGATGCATTCGGAAAGATGCGGTAAGGTTCCATCTAATATTGGTTTATTTGCTGAAGCTAAAGTCGACGGAATTCTAATTAAACAATTAGACTCCCAGGCTACAGCTACTAATTTAGCTGAAGGAATATTAGTCGGAGCAAATTTACTCCTTGAAATGGAAAGAGGTGATTTAGATTATATCGTCATTCAAGAGACTGATGAAACTTTCAGCCTCTTTATATATGACCCAATGCCGGGTGGATCGGGATTATTAAATCAGATAATTCAGAATTGGTTTAAACTGATCAAATTTTCACTGCTGCGTCTTGCTGAATGCCCCAATAAATGTGAAACAAGCTGTTACAGTTGTCTTAGAACTTACTATAATGTTTTTAACCATTATTTACTCGACCGAAATTATGCACAAAAAATACTTTTGCAATACTTAGATCACCCAATATTTGGTTATAATATCCCTGCAGAAGAAGAGGTAAGACATACTGAAAGTGGTGCCGGTACTAATATTGGAGAGAAAACACTCGGTAAGATGTTAGTGGAGGCTGAACTACCAAAGTTTGAAGAACAAATAAGAATCTCAATCGGTCCACCCTATAATTCAACAGTTCCGGATTTTTATTTGGAAGATACAGTTAAAAATATAAGAATAGCAATTTATCTTGACGGTTTGTCGAAAGAAATCCACGGCAATATTGAAAGAAGAAAAGTAGATTTGATAATCAGAAATATTTTAGATTCAAGAGGCATCCATGTAATCGAAATCGCTTCAAGTGATCTAAATGACCCTGAGATTATGAATTTATACTTTAGTAAACTAGCAAATATCTTAAAATGAGGTTAGATCAACTAATTTAAGTTCCGGTTTCTTCTCCCAGGTATCTTTTAATGCCTTTTCTTTATCTGCTGTTACAAGGTTTATGTATTTTTTGAATGCATTATATGTACGGTGTCCGGTAATGCTCATAATTATTTGAGGGCTCATTCCCTTTGTAAGAGAAAGTGTAATAAAGGTTCTCCTTGCGGTATGAGTTGTGATTAGCTCAAATTTGGGATATTCAACCTCAATTACTTTATTCCCTCTTTGTTCTGAAATTCTAACCGGATCATTGATACCGGCGGTTTCACCGAGTTCTTTTAGGTATTTGTTCAGTTTCTGATTCGTTATTGTTGGCAATGCCTTTTCATACTTCTCGTATTTGGCAAGAATTTCTAATGCTCTGTCAATAAGAGGAATTTCAGTAATGTTTCTAGTTTTTACTTGTCGCAAGTACCAAACATTATTCTTAATGTCTGCTCTTGAGATGTTTTCTATGTCGCTGAATCTTGCTCCTGTATAACATGCAAAAAGGAATAAGTCCCTTGTTCTGTCTAATCTTAGGTTTTGAGATAAATCTAATTGTTCTATTCTATTTAGCTCTTCCTCCGAGAGTGTTATAATGTCTACATCGTATTCTTTCTTTTTGAATTTCCGGAAGTGTTCGTAGTTATTTATGCCACGTTCATATGCCCAATTAAAAAATGTTTTAAGCAGCGATATATTTTTGTAAGCTGTGTTATTGTTCATCTTTTGGTCATATATCAAGAAATTAATGAAAGCATCGTAAAACAGTAAGTCCATTGAGCCGAAAGTGAGCTTTGTTTTTCTGGATTTTTCAAAGTCCGATAGGTGCTTTTTTATATTGGAGAATTTTTTAAGCGTGCTTTGAGTTAGGTCTGATCTTCGAACTTCTATGAACTTATCTAATGCATTAAAAACATCGGTTGTTGCTTTGCCGGAAAACTTCTCCAATAATTTCAGTTTAATTTCGTTAAAATCGGCTGTTACGTTATCTGATCTGATTTCCCGGATAGTTTTCTTAATATCCGTCTCTAAAGCGTCAAGGAATTGATTAAGTTCTCTAGCCCCGTCCATTTTCCCTTTGCCGGTAGTAATTGCCCTATAGGTTGTTTTATTCCAATGCTTGGGATTAACCTTTTCTTTTGTATTAATCACAATTACATTATCCCTACCGTCTCTGACATAGCAGTAAATCGTTCTGTTTGGATTCTTTACCTTTTTGTTTGCATCTAAGTAGAAATAAACTTCCATAACTCCATCATAATATTTGTTAATTTGGAAAGTAACATACACATTTCATACACAATAAGCAAATATAATCGAATACTGCCGAACAGCTAAAAACATAAAAAGCCCTAAAATTCGTCATTTTAAGGCTTTTTAATTAAATAGTGTTTAGTAGAATTAGATAATTGTGGAGGTGGCGGGAGTCGAACCCGCGTCCGAAGCTAAGCCCCAACGAACGTCTACATACTTAGTCTGCTATTTTTTTACATCAAAAGAACTCCAACAGACAGGATTCCTCTTGATATACCCGGTAAAGTTTCACCTCTTCTACCCGGACGCTCGATTCGGCAATCGTATCTAAACGGCGTTCATTTGTTCCCCGATACGAAAAGGAACAATGAACGGCTGCTTATTCCTAAGCAGCTAAGGCGTAGTTATATTCGCCAGTTATAGTTTTGCCGGCTGTTTAACGTGTATTCCGGGAAACACGGTATGCATTTCGTTGCCTCTTTAACCCCGTCGAAACCAATTTCACCCCCTAAAATGTGCTGCTTTCTATTTCTCCCACTGAACATCCTGAACACCGGATAATTTGTTTTCAAACCTTGCGAGCACGAATAAAAAGTCTGAAATCCGGTTTAGAAAAATAATGATATTTTTGTTAATAATTTCCTGTTTATTTAGTGCTACTACTTTTCTTTCGGCACGGCGGCATACAGTTCTTGCAATGTGAATTACCGATGCTGCTTTTGTACCACCGGGAAGAATAAAAAATCGCAATTCTTCCAACTGTTCGGACATTTCATCAATAAACTTCTCAACTCTTTCCGAATGAGATTCCTCAACTCTTGGAATTACAAATCCACTGCTTTTACTCTCATTAGGAGAAGCCAGGTCCGAGCCGACTACAAAAAGCATATTCTGAATTTCTTTAAGCATTTTCTTTACATCGGAATTATCAGATTCAACTACTGCAAGCCCTATAAACGAATTCAGTTCGTCAACTGTACCGTATGCTTCTATTCGCAAAGAATCCTTTGAAACCCGTCCCGCACCGAACAAACCGGTTTCTCCTTTATCTCCCGTCTTTGTATAAATTTTCATTTATTAATTCCTAAAGGGGAGTTTTTTAACTTTTACTTCAAACTTATTTCCGTTATTAACTGCCGTAAGTGAAGTACCTTCGTTACAGTACTCGTTACGGATATAGGCTAACCCGATATATTTTTTTAAATAAGGTGAAAAAACTATCGAAGTAACCTGCCCGGCATCTTCACCATTTCCCATTAATGTACAATTTATAAAGTCAATATTATTATCAATAAACTGAACACCTGTCAACTTTTTTTGAACCTTTTTATAAGTATCCAGCCTTGCAATCACTTCCTGCCCGATATAGCAGCCCTTTGTAAAATTCACGAGCCATGCAAGATTTGCTTCGAGCGGGTTGAAGTTGTTGTTCAATTCGTTTGAAGAGAGAATCCCTTTTTCAACTCTGTACAAATCAAATGCTTCCTCCCCGATAAGTGAGAAATTAAAAACTCCTTTATTCGCAATACAATAGTTAATAAAGAATGACGCAGTTTCCGGTTGAATAATAAGAACAAAATAAATGGAATTACTCTCATCCATACATTTAACCGCAGTAATTACAGCTTGTTCAAGGAATAATCTTTTAATTGAATTGAGCGGAAAATCTTTTACCTGGTCGCCGAAAAGTAGAGTTAAAAAAGAATCGGACTGAGGTCCTCTGAATTCAAGGACAACCATCCTGCCGGTCAAGTGAACCGGTACAACGTCATCCATTATAATGTACTTTTCAATCCAGTTTATCAATTTTATTTTATCACTCCGTTGTCCCAACAATAATTGTTTATTTCCAAGGTGAAGTAACTTTGTTTTGTCCAGTATTCTCCCCTTTTCATTAGTAAAGATTGTATCAATTGCTGAAGCCGGTTGAATACTTTTTACATTGTTGGTTGTAATTCTATTAAGGAAATCCAGAACATCATTTCCAGTTAATTCAATAACCGAATGATGTGAAATATCCCTTAACCCTGCACCTGAGTTGAGAATAGCATATTCATCTTCAACAGAAGTAAATACATTAAATGCTGAATAGCCGTTACTTTTTTCAAATTTATAACCTAAAGACTTAAAATGAGCAGTTAAAGGTGATATTTCAGAGTTTTCTATGTACATCAATTTCCTTTCAATAAAACAAAATTATTTTTAATAAAGAGTAGTCTTTCTCGAATCTCTTTTACTTACGTACAGGCTGTCTTTCCAAACAAAAGAAACACTATCAACTATTGCTAATCTTTCCCCGGTATCAACAAAAAAATATTCCAGGTAGTCGGGGTATTTATCGCCATTAATATCAACCATGGTTCTTTTTCTATTTATTGTCTCAATAGTAAGAAGTAAATGCGGCATATTCAGCATTCCATCTATAAAAAAGTAATTATAATCCAACCTGCCGATACCCCTACCGTAATGAAAGTAAGCGCGTATGTACGGGATATTCTTCCATTTTTCTGTAGTTAGTGTATTGAACCCGCCATGGTTGGGTACAGGTACTTCCCATATCTTTTGAAATGTTGAATCAACACATTTGAATAACGTTAAAAAGATAAAGGGAGTCCCGAGTTTTGTACTATCAAGGTCAACAAAGCTCGCATCGTATCCGATTATGTTTTTTACTTCAATCGTACGTTCACCTCTATCCAGTCGTGATTTGGCAATAAGTGCATAAACATATCTTCCCTCCTGACCTCTGTAATAAATAACCGCAGATTGAGGAAAAGACAATGTGTAAGAAGGGTCCAAATCGATTAAATATGTTCCCTCAACTTCGTTTTCAAGAACATACTCCATCAATGCTACAGTATCGCATGGAGTTCTAACTTGAGCTCTTTTTTTCCGCTCCTCCAGGTTGTAGTAACGAATATCCTTCTCCTTTTCAAGTTGATAACCTATCGGGTCCGTATTCTCGCCTGAATCAGGAGGTAATTCTTCAACCTTCTCTTCTCCACAATTTAAACTAAATAGAATAATAACTATGGAGATTAAATAAGTCAGCCAATTAGAATTTTTCATAGCATTGCTCTTACTTCAAATAATACCTTTAGAACCAATCCCGGTTTAACCGGAATAAAAAGTAAAGATTAGTTCGGTTTCTGTAAAGGAAATAACAAAAAAACAAACAAAGTCGTTTCTCTAACCGGTTCCTTTTTGCCGGTTATCAATTTTAATTTTTTATTTTGAAAACTCATCTATAAACAGAATAGAGCTGATAATTCCCAATTGAAAGTGTTTCAAACTAAAATGCTCATTCGGTGAATGCAAGTTCTCGGAGTTTAATCCCAGTCCCATCAATACAGAAGGCACTTTCAGTAGTTTAGCAAAAGTAGCAACCACCGGGATACTACCGCCTTCTCTCATAAATACTATTTTTTTACCGAACGCTTTTTCCATAGCGTTTTTAGCTGCTATAGTTGCTTTATGATTTAGCGGAGTTAAAACCGGATATGCACCATGTAAGTCGGTTACTTTTACTTTAACGCTTTTAGGTACAATTTTTTTAATATGATTTGTAACAAGTTTTGCTATTTTTTTCGGGTCCTGGTTAGGTACTAATCTCATACTGATTTTCGCTGTTGCAGATGAAGGGATAATAGTTTTTGCTCCTTTACCAGTAAAACCTCCGAATATTCCGTTTACGTCAAGTGTGGGTCTTGCCCAAATTCTTTCTAACGTAGAAAAACCTTTTTCACCGGTTAATTCCGAAACTCCGAGTTCTTTGGCATATTTTTTATCAGAGAACTTCAAAGCTTTTATATTGTCTCTCTCTTCTTTAGTCAATCTAACAACATCGTTATAAAAACCGGGAATATTAATTTTCCCGTTCTTGTCATGCAGTTTTGCTATTAAATCTGCAAGTACATTAGCCGGGTTTGCAACAGAGCCTCCGTACGAGCCTGAATGCAAATCTCTATCCGGACCTGTAAGTTCTACTTCAAGAAAAGATAAACCTCTTAACCCGTAAGTAATTGTGGGTATACCTGCTTCATAAAGCGATGTATCGGAAATTAATACTGTATCACATTTCAATAAATCTTTGTTGCTGTTAATAAACGGTTCAAGATTTTTGCTTCCAATTTCTTCTTCTCCTTCAATTAAGAATTTAATATTTAAGGGAAGACTTCCTTTCTGTTTAAAATAAGCTTCAACGCTTTTGATGTGAACATAAAGCTGACCTTTGTCGTCTGTTGCACCGCGTGCAAAAATCTTTCCATCTTTTATAGTCGGTTCAAAAGGAGGAGTATCCCAAAGGTCAATAGGGTCAACCGGTTGAACATCGTAATGTCCATAAACGAGTATAGTCGGTTTTCCCGGTGCTCCGAGCCATTCTCCGTATACAATTGGATGTCCTTCGGTTTGAAAAATCTCAACTCTACTTAGACCTGCTTCTTTAAGTTTGCTTGCAGTAAATTTAGCACAACTTTGCATATCTTTTTTATTTTCTGCTAAAGTTGATATGCTTGGAATTTTCAAGTAATCAACAAGTTCATTAACGTATGCTTCGTGATTGTTTTTAACAAACGACAACAAATTTTCCATTGTAACTCCTTAGTTATTTTATTAGTTGATACCGGTAAATAATCGGTATGAATTTTTTAAAATTACTTACCGTCTCTTCATCAAGTTTTGATAGTTCAAATTCAATCGGTATGTAAAACTGTTTCCACGGGTCGTCAACAAGGTACAAGTACCCGTTATTATCCATAGTAATAGATTCGATGGCGGCTATATAGCTCATATCATTGTATTTGGGAACTCTACTTATAAAACCGAGCAGCCTGTAATTGGCAAATGATAAATTCTGTTCAAACTCAATATGAAAAACAGTTTGCCTGTTTCTATCAATTCCCCACAAAGAATAATTTTTATCCGAATAGAGTCCGCATATTGTAGCGATTCCGAGTTCTTTTGTACTGATTTCTTTCTGTATCAGTAATGTTTTTTTATCGACTATGTATAGAATAGTACTGTCTGCAAATGTGTTGTTTTTTTGAAATCCTTCAAGCCCAAAATAGAATACCTTTCATCTGCCGATGCACCTTCAAAACCGATGTTGTTGTCGATATATTTATAGAAACGGTCTTCAGGTTGAACATTTAGTTTTTCCATTGCAATAATTGTATCCGAATAAGGAGAGAAATCGCTAAAGACAAGTTTATAAATTCCCGCATATTTTCTCGGTTCGGGTTTGTTCCCTTCTATTGAAATGTAGACATTTCCGGTATGTTTGTCGAAAAATATTTCTTCAAAATCCCTTTTACGCATAGGCGAAAGGAATTCTTCAACTTCTTTTGAGAATGCTAACTTAACGAAAGAAAAGATTGTATCTTTAGAAATCGTTAACCGGTGGATATCCCCGATATCATCCGCTAAAAGAAAAACTTTATCTTTAAATTCATTTAACCCGATAAAAGCAATTCCTGAAGTCTGCTCAGTGCTGTAATCACCGTTTTTA
Organism: Ignavibacteriaceae bacterium; assembly: GCA_036795455.1. Lineage (GTDB taxonomy): Bacteria > Bacteroidota > Ignavibacteria > Ignavibacteriales > Ignavibacteriaceae > DAIRET01. The sequence continues at coordinate 15,291 of DAIRET010000019.1, read as the reverse complement.
AGCCATCGTGGATAAAATTCATCCCTCGGCAATAAAGAACTTTTCTGGCAGCTTGTATCTGTGCTGATTATCAGAAATAAAATGATAACTTTCGATATGTAAAAAAATTTCTTCATAACTTACGGTTGAAATCTAATAATTAATTGAGAATTATTCAAAAAACTTCGATAATAAAACCGCAATAATGGCTAATATGTTGCCCGAATTTTTATTCATTGCTATATTTCAAACATGATTTTAATATTCTATATAATACGGAATCATGCGGCTCCGTTTCTGTTTTCGATAACTACTTTAATGTTCATCTTCCTTTTCCAGTTCTTGATGAAGTTCGCCGATAGACTTGTCGGTAAAGGGTTGGATACGTTTGTAATTATTCAGCTTGTAATCTATAACCTTGCATGGATGGTTGTGCTTGTTGTTCCAATGTCGGTACTTGTTGCTACTTTAATGGCATTCGGTTCGATGTCCCAAAACAATGAAGTTACAATAATGAAGTCAACCGGTGTGTCTTTATACAAAATGATGGTGGGACCTTTTATATGCAGTATTGTTGTCGGTTATCTTTTAATTCTTTTTAATAATGATGTACTGCCGGATGCAAATCATCTTGCAAAGGTGCTTATGCAGGATATTTCGCAGAAGAAACCGACTCTCTCTCTGGAGTCGGGAGTGTTTTCTCAAGAAGTTACAGGCTATGCAATTCTTGCCAGGGAAGTGGATGCAAAAACAAATAGAATAAAAGGAGTTACAATTTATGATTATAACAACCCGATGAAAATCAATATTGTAACTGCAAAAGATGGTTTGATTTATTTTTCCAAGGATCAGACAAAACTTGTGATGGACCTTAATCACGGTGAAATTCATGAAACCGATGTTGCGGATACTAAAATGTACCGGAAAGTAGTTTTCAATCAACATCGCATAGCAATGAATGCTTATCAATTCTCGTTTCAACAATCAACGCCGGGAGGTCAACGGGGCGACAGGGAGTTAAGCGCCCAGGATATGCTCGTCATTGTAGATAGTCTTAAAACAATAAGAGATAGATATAACATTACTTATAACAAACAGGTACAAAAGTATTTCTTCGGCGATAGCAGTGCGGTTCCATTTAAGAATGTAATTAAACATGCTGCTGCCGAAGGCGGAATAAGCCAGGGAATTATTGAAAAAGTAAGAAGCACAAAAAACATGATACTCTCTGAAAATATGAGAGTAGATTACCAACAGAAAGAAATTAATAAGTATATGGTCGAAGTCCATAAAAAATACTCACTGCCGGCTGCTTGCTTGATTTTCGTTCTGCTTGGAGCACCGCTCGGTGTAATGGTAAGAAAAGGAGGATTCGGAATGGCTGCATCAATCAGCTTGTTTTTCTTTTTGATTTACTGGGCTTCTTTAATTGGCGGTGAAAAACTTGCAGACAGGGCAATTATTACTCCTTTCTGGGGGATGTGGTTTGCTAATGCTTTTATGGGTTTAATGGGAATTGTTTTAACTTACCGTGTGGCTAAAGAATCAATTACACTCGACTTTTCTTTTATTCAAAAATTAGTTCCTAAAAACTGGCGGCAGGAAGAGAATAAAAATGAAAATTCTTGACAGATATTTAATACTTCAGTTTGTTCAAACTGTTTTTTTCGGGCTGCTGGCTTTTACTCTTATCTTTGTTGTAATTGATATGATGGAAAACCTGGATGATTTTATTGATCAGAACGTTGAATTTTTCATTATAGTTAAATACTACATCTATTTCATACCGGATATTGTAAAACTAATGACGCCTGTAAGCGTTTTGTTTGCGGGGCTTTTTACAACAGGCAGAATGGCTAACCTTAACGAAATAACAGCTATTAAATCAAGCGGTATTTCGATGTACCGTTTTATGTTCCCATTGATAATAGTAACCGTATTAATAAGTATGATTTCTATTTATTTCGGAGGGTACGTTGTGCCACAGGCAAATAAATCGAAAGCCGAAATTGAAGTAAACTATTTGAAAAAAGGTATTTCTTTTGCAGGAAGCAATATTTTTTTCCAGGATGCTAAAACACGAATTGTAAATATTTCATTTTTCGACCAATCAAATCTTACTGCAGTTAGAACAAGTATACAATATTTTAATGCTAATGATTTAACCAAAATGGAACGCAGGCTTGATGCACAAAGGTTAACTTACGATACATTGATTAATAAATGGGTAGCGATTGACGGAACCGACAGGCGTTTTAATAATATTTCGGAAAGCATTGAATACTTCCAGCGGAAAGAAGTACCCGGTTTGAACTTCTCACCATCCGAACTTGAATTCAAACAACAAAAACCGGATCAAATGAATTTGACTGAATTGAAAAAACTAATTGACGATAAGATAAAAGCGGGGAACGACCCTACAAGTATAATGATTGACTACTACTCGAGATTTTCGTTTGGAATGGCAAGTTTCGTCTCGGTTTTATTTGCGTTACCTCTTTCTGCAAATAAAAGAAGAAGCGGATTGGCATTGCAGTTCGGCATTAATATTCTGATTACTTTTATCTACCTGGGATTAATGAAGATATTTGAAGCATTCGGAAAAAACGGGGCGATGAACCCCGTTTTAACCGCGTGGATTGTAAATATAATTTTTATTGCAGGAGCAATAGTAAATATTTTTAAAGTTAAACAGTAACTAAAACTTCCATTTAGCATCAACCGAGAATGCTATTCTTTTAGCAGAAGCCGGCATAAACAGATAATGGAAATCCGGCATTGCACCGCTTAGCTCGACGATTCCGAAATCAAGCCCTAAACCTGCAGCCCAACCGAATGTATCCGCTCCTCCGAATGAGAAGCCTGTTCTGAATGCAACAATCCATTTTCCAGGTATCCATTCTGCACCGAATGATACTCTCGGTTTTTTACTGTTCCTCGGTTGATTATTAAATCCTTGATTATAATCAGCCGCTATTGTTAGTTTACCGGGAAAAGTTTTATTTCCCAACTCATGAATTTTTAATGCTACTCCAAAATGAAGGGCGGTGGCAAGTGCAGTAGAAAAATTATCAGTATATTGTCCTTCACCAGTCAACTTGTCGATCAAAGAATCTCTTTGCTCTTTGTTGGCTATATCATCAAGATATATTGCGCTATTGGATGAAAACTCTGCTGCATTTTCTTTCCACCTGATACTTCCCATATCCGTAATTGAAAGTCCTGCGCTCCATGCATCATTTATAGTTGCGAAAAATCCTATGTCAACTCCAAAACCTGAACCTGCCGGTCTCGGAAACAGGCTCCATCCGAAATCTTTTTTTGCAGTTGAATCAAAATCATACTTAATACCGAAATCGGGCGAGAATGCGGAATATGCTTTCATTTCTCCCCTACCCTCGATTGTATTGTCGGCATTAGTTGTTAAATACGAATTCATCCGTTCAAGCCCTGCATAAGCAAATCCCGAAACAAAATTGAATGAAATTCCGGCAGATAGATTTTTCAGAAATTTCCTTTCAGGTTTGTTGAACAATATCCTTGAATAAGAGAAAGAATATTTTCTAATATACCATGACTTGAAATCGGTATCGTTAAAGTCGTAGACTTTATGAATTAAATTTCCGTCCATCAGCACATTTATTATGTTTGTAGGGAAATTTACTTTACCGGCAGCAATATCGGATATTCCGAATGCGAATGCACCGACTTTATCATTCGGTTTATATGAAACAGCCAGTAACTGTGTAGAGAAATCCATAACAAGGAAACCACCGCCGTCGAATATGTCTCTTAACCTGTCTTTATCGTCAGCATTCAGATACTTTCCGACTGTCTCTCCTTTACTGTTTGTTTCGCCCCCGAAGAAATAATTATATTCGTCAATAGTGGCAAAACTTGTTCCCGCCCTGAAATTAAAGCTCGGGAAAAATGTAATTAACTGAATCTGCTTATCTTTCATATCTACAAGACTGGCAGGATTCTTACCAACCGCACTGATACCGCTTGTAATAGCTGTATATGTTTTACCGAGTGCAGAAGACCTGGCATTCATTGAACCAACCGAACCGCTCTGGGCATTCATATAATTTATACCGATAACTAATAAAACTGCAATTAAAAATCTTTTCGTTTTCATAACTATCTGCACCTATGGGTTTATTTGATAGTTTAATTTTCCGTACGCTCTGATAAAAATTATATCCGATGTTTTAAAGCGGACGGGTTGATTATTTGGTTTAGTCGTATTCATCTTTATTGTTGAAATTAACCTACTTGCTTTTAGTAGTTTTTCAACTTCCGGTCTTCCGAATAGCATCAATGTTGTATCCTGATTAAATGTGATCACGTTTCCATTGCCATCCGTGATACCACCGGCGACTTGAACCGAATCTTTAGACGGAGGGAACTTCATTAAGAAATTACCGCTGCTGTCTTCAAGATAACCTGTGTAAGTAATTGCTATCGGCAATCCGTTTGTAATATCAAGTACAAAATCAGTTTGATTAATATTCTCAAGCAACTTTTTGCTGTCTTCATCAAATTCTATGGATGTTGTATCCTGGTAATTACCACCGGCAATTCCCACATTTAACGGGAATTCAAAGTAAGCGTCTCCTATAATAGTATCCGACGAAGCAACAGTTCCGACTTGATAATTCGGATTAACATGTGCTTTACCTAAAATAATCAATGTATCCGGTAACTCATCCTCAAACCCACTCAAGAAATTACTTAGTTGCGTTTTATCAATTGCAATAATGTTATCTCCTTTATGCAAAATGGAGGGGGGGAGTGGTAAATATCTTATTTGTTTTGAATTGGAACCTGAAATTTTTCCTTCAAACTTAACATCGAAATCAACCGATGTTTTCAAGTGGATATCAATTTCGGGATTCTTAAAATTAATCTGGTGGAATGTAAATCCAAGATCGAAATTCTTTAATTCTATTTTATAAGTTGTTAGTGAAGAATCGAGTAAAGTCGGTCTTAGCTTACCGGTAAATATTTTTACCTTAGAAGTATAAAATCTGAACTCGGAGGTTATGCTGTCATTCTTCGCAATAGTGCTGCTTGAATTCGATTTTACTGGTTGAGCTTTAATATCAAATTTTAATTTGTTTGTAAAACTGGAAGTTGTATAAAGCCTATAATTTTCCAAATTTGATATAACTATTTTATTTTGCGAAGAAGCTGTTCCCCTCCTACCAAGTAATACTGATTTAGAATAAGTAACACCTCCCGGTTCTTTAAGTTCCTGAATAGTAAGTGTAACGTTTACTTCAATGTCGATATAATTTTCAAAGCCGACTTCAAGTGAGCCGCTTGATAGAGTAACGTCTTTATAAAATGTAGAATCATCTATTTCAACTTCTTCACTGTAATCTATCGGTTGTTGCTGGGGCAATACACCTTTAATTGAAAGAAAATGTAAATTCTGAAACGAAACATCAATATCGGTTTTTGCATTTGCCGGAATACTAATACTAACTCCACCGCTTCCGGGCGAAGAAATTGTAACTTCAATTTTTAGGCTGTCGGGAAAAGTTCTACCGGCAAGATTAAACTGAACGCTTCGGGAAGAGTTACCCGGTATTACTAAAACCGGTGAAAGGGTGCTATCCAATACAACAGCATTTGTCCTTGCATTCAAGAATCTCAACCTTTCGGCGTTTATCGGGAAACTACCGTTATTGTTCGATAGATCCAACAGCATTTGTCCAGTTTCAAAAGTTGCCTGTTCAAATTGCTGTATCCTGTTAAGGCTTTTTTGTATTGCCTGACTCGAAATTACCGGGACAACTGTAGTTGTCGGAGGATTGAAAGTTGTCCATTCCTGAATCGGAATAGCCGTACTCAATCCTGACGGATCATCAACTGTTAGATCATCTAATAGAACACTAACATCTGAGCTGGCTGATTTAAACTCAATTGTTTCGCCAACTGTTATTTTTTCCAAATCTTTTACATCTGAATAATAGAGCAATCCCAGAACATCCGGGCTGTCATAAGATTTGATGAGTGCTGTATCTTTACGAAGGGCTTCAGCGAGTGTATAGCTCCTATTTGCAATCGGGACGTTTACTTCAACATCCCAAATCGGTGCTACGGGGCTTTTAACTTCACATGAGAAAAAAGATAAAGCTAAAAGCAGAACAATGGTTTGAAAAAACCTAAAAACGAATTTCTTGTTTTTCATATTTTATCTTTTCTAGATAATAATAGCTACATTGGTTAAAGTTGTTCAATAAACGAACAATTACTATTAAATCCCTGAATAATATTAAACCGCCCTATTTATAATAAATGCCGTATGTAAAATAAAAAACCCCGCTAAAACAACAAATAATTTTTTCTATTATTTCAATTAGCGGGGTAATATTTAATTGGCTTTTTCGCTTTTTGTAAAAGGTGCGAAACCGAAATGTTGGTCCGGTGGACCATCAATTTTTATTTCACCGAACCGTTGTTCAAACTTATCCACATTCTCCTTTAAAGCTCGAAGCAGCATTTTTGCGTGCTGCGGTGTAGTAATTATCCTTGATAATACTTTAGCTTTGGGAACACCTGGAACAATTCGCGTGAAATCAATAATAAACTCTGCCGGTGAATGAGTAATTATTGCTAAATTGGAATAAATTCCTTCAGCTTCTTTTTCACCGAGTTCTATGTTTATCTGTTGTCCTTGCGGAGGATTATTCTGATTCATAACTTTCTTGGTTTTATTTTCTTAGTGCATCAGCTTTATCGAATGCCTTTTGTGCATCGTCAATCATCCCGAGAACAGAGTAAACTTTACCAAGAAGTTCCCAAACAGCAATATCATCGGTTTTAATTCCAACATATTTTTCTAAATAAGGGAGAGCTTCGCGATATTTAGCTTTGGATTCATCAGATTCCACACCTTTATCATCAGCTTCTTTACCAAGTATTGCGCCCCATTTTACATATGCTACTGCCATGTTGTAGATAGCATTTTCATAGTCGGGATCAATCTCCAACGCTGCTTTAAACTGGTCAGTTGATTTTTGATATTCATTCGCACCAAGTAAAAGAACGCCGTAGTTGTAACGATAAAACTTATTCTGGGGGTCTTTTTCAACTCCTGTTTTGAAGGCATCAATTGCAACATCGATTTTATCGGCTGCTATGTATGAATTAGATAAAAATAGAAGAATGTCCCCATCTTCAGGATATAATTTTCTTCCTTCTTCAAGTACTTCCAATGCAGATGCAAAAAGCTTTTTTGCTTCTACACTATCTGAATGTGTACCGTTGGATTGTAGTAGTTGACCTTTGTTGTAATAAATCTCTCCTAAGAATTTATAACCGTCAACAGATTTTTCAAGTTCGATCAATTTTTTGAGAGGTGGAATTGCTTCATCTAATTTTTGAAGGTTCATATAAACGAAAGCAATGTTTTTATAAGTATCCGGCGAATCCGGTTCGGCTACTACAGCTTGTTCAAAAGCAAATATCGAACGGTCAAAATACATTTTGCTGCTGTCTTCATTTGCACTTGAAACAGCTCTATTAAATAAGCCTACGCCTCTGTTGAAGAAATTTGCCCAGTAAGACCTTTTGGAGGCTTCAATATCTTTCTCAAACTTTTTACTTATAGATAGAGAAGAGTTGTAAGCCTTCATCATATTATCTGTTTCTTCCTTTTCACTGTAAACATATCCCATTAAGTAATAACCTTCATCACTTTTAGGATTTTTCTCGACCTCTTTTTTAAGAGCATCAAGGGCTTTATCCAGGTTCTTTTGCTGTATATATAATTTTGCACTCGTCAATTCCGTTGATGAACATTGATACCCGGAAAAAACCATGATTGCAACTAACATTACCGAAAAAATTAGCGATAATCTTTTCATTAAAACTCCTTTTAACATTTTTTGACTTTCAAACTTACTTATTTAATCCTCTTAAGTCAAGATTTTTCCACCTGAAAATCATTAATTTTTTTTTGACTTGTAAAAACCGTTTTATCGAAAAAAGAGGAACTACCTTCCTTAATTTATTGGTTATAATAGACAAAAAGGATATTTTTGAAACTAAAAAGAGAGAAATTCTTGAAAACTGAAAATGTAATTCGTTTAGCCCCGAAGGTGATGCTGCACGACCACCTTGACGGCGGATTAAGACCACAAACTATTATTGAACTTGCAAAAGAAATAAAGTATAATAAACTCCCTTCTTCAGATGCAGGAGAACTTGCAGATTGGTTTCACCAGGGCGCAAATAAAGGGAACCTTGTTGAATACTTGATGGGATTTGAACATACTACTGCGGTAATGCAAACAAAAGAAGCTTTGAAGCGCGTTGCCTATGAAATGATGGAAGACATGAAAGACGATGGTGTTTGTTATATCGAAACCCGGTTTGCTCCTGTATTTCATACCTCCAAAGGTTTACATCATGATGAAATAGTTGAAGCCGTTCTTGAAGGTTTGGAAAAAGGGAAAAGAGATTTTAATGTCGGTTACGGATTAATTCTCTGCGGAATGAGAAATATGGAAAACACGCTGGAGATTGCAGAGCTTGCGGTTAATTTCAGAAAACAGGGTGTCGTCGGTTTTGACCTTGCAGGTGAAGAAGGCGGTTACCCACCGAAAAGACACATTGAAGCTTTTCAATTCATTCAAAGATCTAATTTCAACATTACGGTTCACGCCGGCGAAGCATTCGGTAAAGAATCTATTTGGCAGGCTATTCAATGGTGCGGCGCCCACCGTATCGGTCATGGAACGAGAATCCTTGAAGACTTAGTCGTGGATAAAGATGGAAATATTTTAGGGCTGGGTGACCTGGCGCAATATATTCTCGACAAACGAATCCCGATTGAAGTATGCTTGTTAAGTAATGTACATACAGGGGCAATCGATAAAATTGAAAACCATCCTTTCTGGAAACTCTATAAAAATAAGTTCAGAGTAACTATTAATACGGACGATAGATTAATGAGCGATACTACGCTTACAAAAGAATTCATTACTGCAAACGAAGTGTTCGGTCTCAATCTTGAAGATGTAGAAAAGATTACTATTAACGCAATGAAATCGGCTTTTATTCCGTATAATGAACGCTTGAATTACATTTACAGCGTAATTAAACCGGGTTATCAAAAAATAAGAGAACAACTATTATCACTTAAATAACGGAAACATGAAAAAACTATTTAAAAACTATAACTTTGAATTCGATAAAAACGAGATCAAACTAATTTCTTCATTCAGCAAACAGGTGCTGAAACAATTAAACGGTAACGATCAATACTTTCACGAAACGAAAGCATTTAACTCAATTCTTGAAAAAATACAGGGCGGTACCGAAACAGTTAAATTCACAAAGGACGAATACACAAGACTTAAAAACCAACTTGCTGAAAATGTTAAACATATTAACAAAGAAATGGCTAAAGTATGGTTTTTAAAAAAATGGCTTTATAAGTCATTACTAGTACAGTACACTTCAATACTCGAAAAACATTTTAAAGACTGATATGGCACAGAATAGAATTATCAAAGCTCCTACGGGAACGGAAATCTCTTGCAAAGGATGGATACAGGAAGCTGCATTAAGAATGTTAATGAACAACCTTGACCCGGACGTTGCCGAGAATCCTGCAGAACTAATTGTTTACGGCGGTAAAGGTAAAGCTGCAAGAAACTGGGAATCTTTTGATGCAATTGTAAAAACATTAAAAGAGCTTGAAAACGACGAGACAATGCTCGTCCAATCGGGAAAACCTGTTGCTGTTTTCAAAACTCATTCCGATGCACCCAGAGTAATTCTATCAAACTCTATGCTTGTTCCCCGGTGGGCAACATGGGATGAATTCAGACGCCTTGAATCCATTGGTTTAACAATGTACGGGCAAATGACTGCTGGAAGCTGGATATACATCGGAACGCAGGGTATTCTACAGGGTACGTACGAAACATTTGCCGAGTGCGGCAGAAAGCACTTCAACTCCGATCTTTCAGGTAAGTTTTTACTTACGGCAGGTCTTGGAGGGATGGGCGGAGCACAACCGCTTGCAGCAACAATGAACGGAGCTGCTTTTCTCGGTATTGATGTTGACAAATCCAGAATCCAAAAACGCCTTGATACAGGTTACATAGATGTAATGACAGAAAACATCGATGAAGCAATAAAACTTGTACTTGATGCAAAAGAGAAACGAATTGCTAAATCAATCGGATTGGTTGGTAACGCTGCCGTAATTCTACCGGAATTATTGAAACGGAATATCATCCCGGATATTTTAACGGATCAAACTTCTGCACACGACACTTTAAATGGTTACGTTCCTTCAGGAATTAGTTTCAACGATGCATTGAAATTAAGAACCGAAAACCCCGATGAATATATTAAACGTGCGAAAGAAACAATTGTTCTCCACCTAAAGGCTATGCTCGAAATGCAAAAACGCGGTGCAATAACATTTGATTACGGAAATAATATCCGCGGCGAAGCTAAAGCCAATGGAGTTCAAAACGCATTTGATATTCCCGGGTTTGTCCCCGAGTATATTCGTCCCCTTTTCTGCGATGGAAAAGGTCCTTTCAGATGGGCAGCACTTTCAGGCAAACCTGCAGATATTTATGAAACCGATAAAGCAGTAATAGAGACTTTTCCCGAAAACAAATCGTTGATTAATTGGATTGAAAAAGCCCGTGAGAAAGTACATTTCCAGGGACTTCCATCGCGTATCTGCTGGCTCGGTTACGGAGAACGCGCTCAAATGGGAAAAGTTTTTAATGATCTTGTTGCCTCTGGAAAAGTTTCTGCACCGATAGTAATCGGCAGGGATCATTTGGACTGCGGTTCTGTTGCATCTCCTTACCGCGAAACTGAAGCAATGATTGACGGCAGCGATGCGATTGCTGACTGGCCCATCTTAAATGCTCTTTTAAATGCAATCGGTGGAGCAAGCTGGGTTTCCGTTCATCACGGCGGAGGAGTAGGAATCGGTAATTCAATTCATGCAGGAATGGTTGTTGTTGCAGACGGAACTGAAGAAGCTGAAAAAAGGCTTGAACGCGTTCTTACTTATGACCCTGGAATGGGAATCGCAAGACATACAGACGCTGGATACGAACGTGCTATAGACAATGCGAAAAAATTTGATGTAAAAATACCCATGCTTAAATGATGCGTTTAGACGGTTTGAAAAAATTTTACTACGATTGAATAATTAATAAAATACTCAAATATTTGAAAGGAACGATATGAAGCTTAAAGTGTTAATTGCAGATAAATTCCCCGACCAGTATATAAAGGAAATGGAAGCACTGGATCTGGAAGTGGTTTACTCACCGAAGTTAGGAGAAAACGACCTGCCGGAAGCAGCAAAAGATGTGGATATAATTGTTGTTCGCTCTACTATTGTAAACGAAGCAACGATTAATAGTAGCACAAAATTGAATTTGATTATCCGTGCCGGCTCGGGTGTTAATAATATTAATATTAAAGCGGCAAATCAAAAAGGAATTTATGTCGCCAACTGCCCCGGTATGAATTCAATTGCGGTTGCTGAATTAGCAATGGGATTAATTATATCGCTTGACAGAAAAATCCCGGATAATGTAATCGATTTTAATAACGGGGTATGGAATAAAGGAAGCTATTCTAAAGCTGAAGGATTATACGGGAAAAATCTTGCAATAATCGGTGTGGGAGCAATCGGTAAAGAAGTAGCTAAAAGAGCCGTTGCATTCGGAATGAATGTGTACGGTAAAGATATTACACGTGTTGAAGGTTACGGAATTAAAGACTTCTCGGAAATGGATAAGATATTGCCGATGATGGACATAATTTCTATCCATCTTCCTTCTAATCCTCAAACTAAAGGGTTATTCAACAAAGAACTATTTTCATATCTGAAACCCGGATGTCTGCTTATAAACACTTCACGCGCAGATGTTATCGATGAAGATGCAATGCTTGAAGCAATAAAAGAAAAAAACATACGCGTTGCACTTGACGTATTCAAAGGTGAACCGGAACAGAAAGAAGGAAGCGTATCTTCAAAACTGCAGGGCATTAAAAACATCTATGTTACTCACCATATCGGCGCTTCTACTGAACAGGCACAAACTGCCGTTGCTGCCGAAACAGTTAAAATTATTAAAGACTATATTTGCAGTGGAGTTATTGCACACTGGGTTAACCGTGCTAAAGTAGCCGAAGCTAAATACCAACTGGTTGTTAAGCATAACGACAAACCCGGTGTCCTCTCATCAATTTTATCTGTAATAAAAGAAGAAGATATAAATATTGAGGAGATTGAAAACATCATTTTTGACGGTGGTATAATCGCATGTTGTACAATGAAATTAAAAACCGGGCTTTCGACCGAAAGGTTACAAAAAATCAAAGAGAACCCGGATGTTTTAACTATGTCCCATGTGGCTATGTAAATATGAAGTAGAATAAAATAATTGACATTTATTTAGCACAGACTGATACTATCGGGCTGTGCTTTTTTTTTGAGAAATGAAAGGGGATTATTTAATGAATTTAATTTCTAAGATGTCTTTTATAATTCCGTAGTAGTATGGTAGTCTAAGTAATTGGGTTATCCCTTCAATATCCTGTTCATCCAGTTTATACACGAGTGATGAAATTGATGAAACAATATAATTTTTCATGTCTTCACTAATTTGAAATTTAAATCCCGAAAGGGCAGGCTGTATATCTACTTCTTCGTTTATTTCAGACAAATAAGTGTGAAACTCTTCTATCATATCGTCTCCCTTTGAAGCAAGAACATAATTAACAAAGGGTAGGTTAACTAATTCGATCATCTCTTCTGCAAAACTGATACCCATAAACAAAGATGAATCTTTCATGTTCAAATCACCGACCACAAGCGAATTGTTTTCCAATGCTTCAGAACCACCAGCAGCAAGTTTTAGTTCTATGTCTGTATTATAAAATTCTTTAAATAATATTTTTACAAACAGTGCTTCCAGAGATGAAATATCACCGTGAAGATGAACAGTATCAAGTTTCTTTTCATCCTTTTTGTAGTAAAGATATGAATTACAAAATGAGCCTTCAAAACTGATCCCGAATTTTCCCGATACAAAAAGTTCGTTGTGCTGAATCAAATCTGTGGTTGGAATTAAGCCGAGCGACAAATCATCTTGCATGACTTTAGTTGTAATAACAGAAGCCGGCATGAATGATATGTTTTCCTGTAGATAGGGAGGAAGCTGGCCGGCAATTACTCTTGAAAAGAAGTTAGATGGAAAATAAATATTCATAATATGAAAGCAGGGGTTGTATAAAAAGTTTATTCTACTTTAATGTTCTCAATAGAAGAACCATGACCGGTACTCATCTGCGTCCCTTGAGTGGCAACGAGATACTTAAAACTTTTTAGACAACCCCCATTTAACATCAATTATTAAGAGGTTTTTGCTTTAATTTTTGCAGCTTTACCCGAAAGGCTTCTCAGGTAATATAGTTTTGCACGGCGGACATCACCTTCTTTTAGAAGTTCGACTTTCGATATTTTAGGTGAATTGAAAGGGAAAATTCTTTCTACTCCAACCCCGCTCGAAATTTTTCTAACAGTAAAAGATTTGTTTTCTCTGCTGCCTTTAATGCTGATAACATCACCTTCAAAAGGCTGAATTCTTTCTTTATCACCTTCGATAACTCTAACATATACTTTAATATGATCACCCGGTTTAAATTGGGGGAATTCAACTTTTGTTTCTTCGGTTAAATATTCATTTAAGCTAACCATTTTTTACTCCGCGATATTGTTTAATTTTTTCCAATGTTCAGTTAATAAAATTGATTGTTTTTCCTGCCATTCTCTGATCAGTTTATGGTTGCCGGTTAAAAGCTCTTCCGGAACTTTTAACCCGCGGTACTCAGCAGGTCTTGTAAAATCAGGTGCAGCAATAGTTACACCGTCTTGAAAAGAATCGTTTAACGCCGATTCACTGTCGTTTAAAACACCGGGTACTAATCTAACCACGGCATCTATAATAAGCAGAGCAGGCAACTCACCTCCGCTTAATACAAAGTTACCGATTGAAAGTTCATCGGTAGCAAATTTTTGTCTTACCCTGTCGTCTATTCCTTTATAATGTCCGGTAATAATGATGATGTTTTCTGCAAGAGACAGTCTGTTCGCTTCTTTCTGATCGAACAATTTACCGAAAGGAGTAGTAAAAATTATGTGTTTATAATTTCTTTCGTTCAGTAATTTCTCTATACAATCAAAGAACGGCTCCGGTTTTAACAACATACCGGGAGCACCTCCAAAAGGTCTATCATCAATCTGTTTATGTTTATCATAAGCATAATCCCGCAAATTATGGATAAATACTTCCACAAGATTTTTCTGTTGAGCCCTTTTGATTATGCTGTTTTCAAGCGGGCTTCTAAGCAAATCGGGAACTGCAGAAATAATATCAATTCTCATCATCATCAAACACAACAGAGTCCGGGTTCAAAATCATTATTTTCTTTTCCGCATCAAAGCTTTTTAGAACTGACTTTAATGCAGGAATCAATAACTCTTCCCCGTTATTATTGTTAATCACATATACATCGTTCGAAGGAAGAGTGATAACGTCTGTTATTTTACCTATGCTGTTACCGTTCATAAAAACTTCAGTACCGATAAGGTCGTGAATAAAAAACGTATCCGCTGGTAATTCAACTAGATTTAAAGAATCCACATAGATTTCTTTCCCTATAAGTACTTCGGAATCCGCTTTTGTATCGAAATTTTTAAATTTCAGAATAAAACTATCGTTTTCCTGTTCAACAGATTCAACTGTAAATACTTTTTTAGCCCCGAAAAAATCGATGAACACTTTATCCAATTTAAAGAACCTATCCGGGAAATCGGAGTAGGATGCAATTTTTACAGAACCTTTATTTCCATACAGGGAAATAATTTTCGCTATAAGATAATACTCTTCCACTAACCAAGAATTTCCAGTACAGCTTTTTTCCCTTCTTTTGAAGAGATAGCTGTAAGCAGTACTCTAATAGCTTCAGCTGTTTTTCCCTGTCTACCTATAACTTTGCCCATATCTTCGCGGGCTACTTTCAGGGAGAAGAGTAACCTGTTATCACTAAGCGTTTTCATGTTGATTGAAATCTTTTCAGGTTTATCAACAAGATGCCTAATAATGAATTCAATGAACTCTTTCATAAAGGGACCTCCTTAAAGAGAACGGGAGCTGTAGCAATTATGTACAGAGATGTAAAGTACTAACCTTCGTTAGTTACTTCGGCACCCGGTTCAGAAGCAGCACCCTTTTCTTCTGCTGT
>DAIRET010000001.1:0-94118 GCA_036795455.1 Ignavibacteriaceae bacterium | reverse complement strand
AAAGCCGAGTGTACCGTTTGCATCAATTCTACCCTGCATAACCGAAGTAAGTTCAGCCGCGGTTGATACGTAAACAACATGATTTTCCATGCTCGCTCCGCCTGTGGTTCCATTTGAATAACCGAGACCGGGAACCGATGCAAATCCCCGTGGACTTGATTCATAAGGAAATGAAGAGATTCCCGTAGTATCCATCATTACGGCAATTTGAGTTTTATGTGAATTCATTGTCATAGAATACGGGTTAGCATATGTAACATCCGTTCCGTTCCAATTATAAAAAACGTTTCCTGCAGAAGGCGTTGCCGAAATAGTAACGGTTGCCCCGATGTCAAAATATGTATCTGTAGAAGAAGCTGCAACTGTACCTCCCCCGCTTTTTAACAGGGTAAGTTTATAAACCGGAGTTGCCGTCTGTCCTGCAATAAGTATTTTATCAATGTTTGCATTCGATGCATTTGTTGTCGATGAAAAATTCAATCTGTTTATACCGGCAGCCAGAGGAACGGAATACGTTACAGTTGACCACGTTGACCAACTGCCTGTTGTTGGAAAATTTAATGTGCCGAGTATAACATCATTCAATGTTATTCTTAAACTTCTGCTGCTTCCGCCGTTTGCGTAATAGACTGTAACAACATCTGTTGCGGCGGTTTCTCTCTTAAATACGAATTCAAGTGAGCTCCCAGTCCTATCTCCAAGATCAACGTAACCCCAGCCGGTATAGCCGGTGTATTGCTGACGTACATAGCTGCTTTGAAAAATTCCATCCTCCGCTTGAAGAACATTTGGTTCCGATTGTGAAATGCCGTTCCCGGATACTGTAATGTTGACAGTTGGAGCATCCCCGCCTGTATTTGAGATGTTACCACCATAAAGTGCTATTTGCGTTGGTTTGAACCGAACATATACAGTTGTTGAGGTTAATACAGAGTTGCTATAAGGAATTTGAATCGACGTAGTAAAACCGGTTCCGCTTGTTAATGAAACTTCAAAACCGTTTGGAGCCGTAACAACTATGTTTCCGTTTGCCGGGGACAAAGTGTTTGCTGAAACCGAATAAGTTTTTTCGGTTGATGTAGTGTTAATTTCAACATTTCCGAAAGAAATTGAAGTCGGGTTCACGATTATTGTAGCAGTAGGAGAAGTAGCTTGATTCCCGGTTCCCGGTGATGTTGTATTATAGTTTTGTGAATTGTTTGTCCCTTCGTTAAACTCAAATACTGAAAAATAATAAACCGAGTTTCCTTCAAACCCTGTAACTGTTACTGTATTATCATTTCCGCTATAAACAATTTTATTGCCCAAACCTTGATCCACAGCAGATGAAAAATTGCTGTTAATCCCTGTCGGTACTACTCCATCTGACGGAAGCCAATTAACCGATGTACTTTTCTTTGCGGCGATAATTCTTTTCATTCCGTTCCCGCCTGAAAAATTGACAACGATGGAATTCCCCGTTACAGCTCCGAATGTAACTGTTGGTTGAACCGTCGGCTCTGCTGCCAATGCAACCCCCGATACTGAAACATATTTGGTTTCGGCACCGGCGCTTTCATGTGAAATATTTCCATCAACCGAGCCTATTGCAGATGAAGGGGTAAAACGGACATATATATTTGTTGTGTTTATTATCCCGCCGCTTTGAGGTATTGAAATCGTATTTGAATAATTCGTTTCATCCAAACTTAGTTGGTATCCAGCGGGAGCATTTACAGAAACATCACCGGTCAAATTATATGCAGAAAGTGAATAACTTGATGATGATGATGAACTCCCGGCAACTATTGTCCCGAATGATTGTAGAGATGCTGCCGACAACATAATGGTTGGAGCAGCCGAATACGTTGTTATTTCAACATCATCGAAGTTTAAATCGTTACCGGCTCCGGTTCCGTTTTCAATTTTTAATTTCAAGTTTGAAGATGCATCGTTTATTGTAACAGAGCAGAAAATGAAAGTTCCGGAACCGGTCATTACTGTATCAACAAGGACCCAGTTTGTTCCACCGTCTATTGATTTGTAAATCACTATCGGCTTTACAGTGCTTCCATAAGCCCAAAATGAAATGCTGCCAGCACTATTCAGAGCAGGAGTAATTGCATATGAAGGTGCTTCTGCAGTGTTTTTTAGTAACCTTAATGCATATGGAGCCGAATAGTTTGCCGTTCCGTGCCTGTACGATTTAAATAATGTCCACGTACCCGAACTTGTATTATAGTTAGTTGGTGATGATGGTGCACTACTGCTTGATGTCGGGATAGTGTTACCGGAATCGAAATTCTCGGCAAGTTGAACCTGTCCGTATGCTGGTATCCCGTACATGATTACTGCCAGGACGATAATCGTTTTTGTTAATCTACTCATGTTATCTGCTTTTTATAATTGGGGAGAAGGCTCACACAATAGGTTTAGTGTGAGCCGTTAAAAGAATTTTTATTTTACCAGTGTCATTTTTCTTGTATAGTTGAAACTGCCTGCAGTTATTTTGTATAAATATATTCCTGCAGAAAGTCTTTCTGCGCCAAAGCTAACCTTGTAAGAACCTGCATTCATATACTCGTTTACAAGTTCGGCTACCTTTTCTCCAAGAATATTAAATACTGATACATTCACAAAAGAAGCTTCCGGAATATCGAATTTAATATTTGTAGATGGATTAAACGGATTCGGATAGTTTTGATAAAGACTAAATTGAGTTGGAACGTTCGACTCTTCGCTTTCAACCGGGAGCGGATTGTTTGTTCCGCTTAAAGTCCAGTATGAAAATTCATCAACGCCGCTGATTTCAACATAATTATCATTTGTATTTACTGTTCCACCTATTAATGACCATGAATTATCCGAGCCATCGGGTGATTTGAACAGTATTAAATTGCCTTCCGGTATACCGTTCAATTCCGATTCATCATAGTGAAACCGTAGTGTTGCATTTAAACCGGAGTTGCTTGCCGGTTGGATATTGTATGCTCTAAGCACTCCGAAATTTCCACCGCCGCTTCTTGCAGAGTGATAACGCTCAATCGTTGTATTACCAAGATTGCTTCCGGAAGTAATTTCTGCACCGAGTCCTCCAACGTTTACTGCCGATGGGGTTCCAATATCTCGTGTTGTAATTATTTTACCGTCGTTTCCTTTAACCGTATTTCCAGCTGTTTCACTTAAAGTAGCATTCGCTCCAAGAGTAATTACTTTTCCGTCAAGGTTTAAACTACCGCTCGTCAAACTCAAGGAATTGTTTATTGTCATATCATTTGATAAAGTTAGTCCTGCTGAATTATTGATTCCAAGCCCTTTAACAGTTGCCGGAAGCCCATCTCCGAAAACTTGAGCACCTGTTCCCGAATAAATATAATTTGCATCGGCGCTATAATTTCTTCCACCAAGCATATGAACACTGCCGAGCATTGTTGTTCCCGAAGTAATTCCATCCGGGCTGCCGATTTTCAAAGTTGCATTCGGGTTTAATATAAAAGCCCCTGAACCTGTTAGCCGGGAAGATTCTTTTAACTCAAGGACACCTTCAACAGCAAACTCGCCGCCTGTTGCCGAGCCCCATTTGCAAGTATCAAGATCCATCACTACTGTAGAACCTGCTTTAACCGTATCATAGAGTTCTGTATTTAAGTTTAAATTGGCTCCTCTTAATAAAAAGTTTTGAACACCGTAACCAACAAAATTAATTGCAAACGGTCCAATTGAGTTGGTGGCAAAATTACCACTATTCATAGTAAAGTTACCTTTAAGATTTATTATTCCTTTACCGGAGCCGGCGCTGCTGCTTGTACCTGCCTGGATTCTTCCACCGTTATTAATTATATCACCGTCTATATTGTAAATACCAAGTCCGGCTGCATTAGCGCTTGAGAAACATCCCATCCTTGCGTCCGAGCTCATAAGATAAACACTCCCGTTTACATTCCAGATACCAACCATTTCAAGATCGCCAACGTCAACACATGAAAGAGTACCTGAATTGATAATTATATCTCCCTGTACAGTATGCGACTGGCTGCCCGTTGCGGGTCTGCACCCTCTAAATACAATTGATGCCCCTGCCATAGTTATAATCAGGTTCCCTTTAATTGTAAGATTGGTAGCGGGAGTAGAGCCTTCGGCTCGCCTGATTTCAAGATTTCCGAATTCATCGTTTCCTGCTCCTCCAACAGTACCGCTTCCCATATGAACAACTGTACTCGCTTCGTTAAGTTCGCGGAATATACCGGGAACAACCGCCTTTGTGGAACTATTATAAAAGATGGCGTCTTCTTCAAGAACAAACGTGCTTGCAACACTTATTGAATCCGCACCTGTTGCAAGTATTCCACCTGACAAAACAGTTAGGTTTTGACAAATTGCATTTACTGTTGTAACCACAGAATCACTGCCTGCAATTACAACATCGGAATTTACATTCGGCACTACACCGCCGAGCCACGTGCTTCCACTACTCCATTCGCCGCCGCCCGTACCGTTGCTAAAGATTGTTTGACCTATGGCCGGTAAAAACAACCCGTATACCAGTATTAATATTAAAATATTCTTTTTCATTTCTGTCCTCACTATTAATTAATTAAAAACTCTATTAACTCATCATTCAATATTAGAAAGATGTTTTATGCTCCTTAAATTTGTTTCGGCAGAGTAACCGTAAAGCTTGACCCAACGCCTACTTCACTCTCAACTTTGATTGTCCCATTATGTTTTCTTATAAACTCATTACATAGAAAAAGTCCCAGCCCGGTACTTGGTTCTCCCTCGGTTCCTTCGGTGTTAATTTTTTCGTCAATTCTGAAAAGTTTGTTGATGTTGCTTCCGTCAATTCCAAGCCCCGTATCTTTTACTTTAATTTCAATATCTCCTGCCTCATTCTCTATTGCAGCGATAAATATTTTACCCCCTCTTTCAGTAAACTTTATTGCATTCGATATCAGATTTCGTACAACAGTACCGATCATCTTTTCATCCGCAAATGTATGTAACGAAGCCGGAAGGTTTTGCTGTATCTCTATTTCTTTGAGGGTTGCAACCTGGATAAGCATCTCGAGGTTCGCATTGATAACCGTACAAATATTAATTTTTGCCGGTTTATATTTTACTGTTCCTCTTTTAACGCTGGACCATTCAAGAAGATTTTCCAGTAGCTTGTAAAGATTAATTGCCGATTTATGCATTGAGTTATTCATCTCAAGCATCTGTTCTTTTGAGAATGATGAATACTCTTCGCACATTAATTTGGTAAGATTAATAAATCCCTGGAAAGGGCTCCGGAGGTCGTGAGCAATAATCGAAAAGAATTTGTCTTTCTCTGCATTGATTAAAGTCAATTCTTCATTTTGTCTTTTAATTGCTTCTTCATTCTTCTTCCGCTCGGTTATATCGCGGCTAATCCCTATTAGCCCGATTATATTTTTATTTGAATCCGTCACCGGCACTTTAGATACAAGGCACCAATGAGTTCCACCCGAAATATCAACTGTAAGTTCTTCTTTATTCTCAATTTTTATCCCGGTTCGGATAACCTGCCTATCATCTTCGATAAACTTTTCTGCATCGCAGGCTGGTCTAAAATCAAAATCAGTTTTACCGAATACTTCTCCCTGCGAATTTTTCCCAAGTGCTTTGATGTGCGCTTTGTTATTAAGAATAAACCGGCTTTCTTTATCTTTATAAAAAATTCTGTCCGGTAAGTGATCAATCAATGTCCGTAATAAACTGTTACCCGACTCCGACAAAAAATGTTTGCTTTCCAGAATGTTTTCATCGGGGATTTGTTTTGATATGTTCTTTGCAAGACCAAATAGTAATACGTTTCCGTTTTCCTCGCATTGGTAGAAAGAGTTTATTCCCAGTTTTACCGTTGCATTATCTTTAGAGAGTGATTCAACTTCGTCATAATACTCCCGGTTCGATTCCGGGTTTGAAAGGAAAGCATTAACTCTCTCTTCATTCTTTTTCTCAATACTTTCGGCAAAAGCCTCTGTAAGAATTTCGTTAATGCTTTGACAATACGTCTCGTCGACAGTATAGCCCCGCAGTGTTTCAACGGCGGGGCTTATGTAAATCCACTTTTTACCGGTCAAATCAAACACAAAAAAAACACCGTTCAGATTTCTTGCAAGCAAATCAAAACAATCGCCGTTAAGCCGAATGCTTAATTTTCTACTTGAAATTAGTTTCGTTGTGTTTTCTTTGCTCAACTTGTCCTGCCTACTGCGTGGGTATCATTTAATTACGATCATCTTTTTAACCTGGCTGAAATCTCCGGCTGTCATTCTATAGTAATAAACACCCGTGCTAAGATTTACAGCATTTAGTGTCAAAGTATGATAACCGGCTGGTTTTACTTCTCTCAGAAGCGTTGATACTTCTTTACCAAGCATATCATACAAAGTAACAACAACTTCACTCTCCATAGGTACCTGGAATTCAATTGTTGTTGTCGGGTTAAACGGATTCGGATAGTTTTGGCTTATTCCGAATTCTTCCGGTCCGGCTCCGAAATCAACTTCTACCTGGTTACTGTATGCAAATGAGCCGTCGTAATCAATCTGCTTTAGTCTATATGAATATTTACCGATCAAGCGATCGTTATCTCTAAAGCTATAAGAAGATATTTCGGTACTGTTCCCGTTTCCTTTAACAAAACCGATTTTTGTCCAGTTTGAGTTTTCTTCCGCTGCTTTGCTTCTTTCAACTTCAAAACCCATGTTGTTGGTTTCAGTTGCAGTTGTCCAGTTAATACTTGCTTTCTGGTTTCCAACTGAAACGTTAAACGATGTCAGCTCAACTGGAATAGGATTTGTAACATCGGCAAGTGTCCAGTAAGAGAAATCGTTAATTCCGCTTAGCTCAACGTAATTGTCGTTTGCATTTACAACTCCGCCAGCCTGGTTCCATGTATTCGGTTCTCCGGTAAGGGATTTGAATAATACTAAGTTTGCTTCCGGAATGCTTGCAAGTTCTGAAGGATCATAATAAAAACGTAAAGTTGCATTAAGTCCCGCATTATTTGCCGGAGCAATTTTATAGTAACGTGCGATACCAAAATTGCTGTTCCCGCTTCGGGGAGAATGATACCTTTCAACAGTTGTAGCACCAAGGTTGCCTGCCGATGTAAGCATAGCGCCCAATCCGCCGACATTAACAGAAGCAGGGGCATTCAAATCTTTTACGGCAACAATTTTTCCGTTATTACCACGAACAACAGAGTTTAATGATTCTATCAACATTCCATCCGGTCCCAATGTAATATCTTTTCCGTTTAGTTCAAGATAGCCTACCGTTAATGTTAAGTTTCCATTAACCGTAATGCTGTTATCCAAAGTTACACCAAGCGGGTTATCAATATCAAGATCATTTACAACTGCCGGTAGTAATGAACCGGTAACCTGTACGGCGGTTCCGTTATACCCGTAATTCCCTTCACTGCTTAAGGTAATTGTACCGGTTGTTGTAATATTATCATTAAAACCGTTCGGCATTGATGTAATAATACCTCCATCCGATAAAACTGTGAATTGACCGTTGCCTGCAACAACCGATGAACCGAGATTAACTGTTGCACCGGTATCAACCACTATCGGGAAACCACCGCCGCCATATGTTAAGTTTGTAATATTAAGTTCCTGGGGAGTAGTACCGCTAAATAAAAATTTAGCTCCTGTGGGATTCGAGTTTTGTGTAGTTGCATTTGATATTGTAAAATTCCCATCATGCAAATACCATGTGGAAGTTCCTGTTCCGCCTTGCGAACCGCGCGAAATAGCAAAGTTCCCACCTGTAACATTAATATCTCCATAGTGGTTTATTACTATTGTTGTGTTACCGTTACTCGTTCCATTTGTGGTAAGATTGCCCGCTAATAATGTTACATCTCCAAGGATGTCGACAGTTGAGGAGTTACCTGTTGTAGGGGCACAAAATTGCCATCGTCCTGTGTTTGTATTAACAACAGTAATATCTCCACGAATTGTAATTCCGTTCCATCCAAGATTCAAGCTTGAGGTTTGTGCCGGGGCATTCCATACTACGTTATAGAAATTCTGGTTGCCGTTTGCAGGTGAACCTGAAACTACTCCAGTCAACATAAATGTAGAACCGTCTTCCCACACAGAAACAGGTATTGCTCCCTGGTTTTGATCATGCTGGTAAACACCTGTCGCACTGAATTTCAGAACTGCATCGGTTGACAATGATACGGAATATGGTCCTGGAGAAGCGATTGCCGTACCGGTTACTTTTAATGTACCGTTTACAAGCATGTCTACTGCGTCTGCCCCATTTGCAACCGTGAATACAACCGGGCTTCCATCAACAATTACTACCGCACCGGAATCAACTACTGCATTATCTACTATAACGCTTTCAGTAACGGTAACAGTGTCACCCGTTCTAACATGAATGCTTGCGCTTGTTGAATCCGGAGAAAGTGTTGCTGCAGTCCAAACCGTACCATCCGGGGATGCTTCCCAGGTCGCAGCGGAATTCCATGCACCGTTTCCAACCGTTCTGAAATGCTCGGTAGGTAAAGTCCCTCCGACAATAGTTTGAACTCCACCTGCAAATGCCGAACCTGTTTTGTTGCCGGCAGTAAAAGTAACATCATCTGTAGTTAATGCATTAACGGAAAGAGTTTTTCCTGAAGCCGCAGTTAAAGAAATATCAGTTGTTATCCATAAATAACCGGTTGCTCCGACTGCAATGTCTTGCGTTAATGATGCAAATGAATGCAAACCCGTTCCGAGTGTTGAAGTTATATCTGTTCCGATTTGAAGGGCAGAAGATAACTGATCGGTTGTGTTATACCACAATTGGAACTTCGCAATATCTGTTTCAGTATAAGTTCCGGTTGTTGTAAAATTAACCTGGTTAAGCTGGGTTGGTGCAGTTGCAACCGCAAGGCTAAATTTATAAATAGTATTTTTAGGAGTACCCAGCCCCATATCGCCTGCAGGTACTGCCGGATTATCAGATGCAAGTGTAATATCCGGTAAACCCGGTAAAGAAGAAAATGTAACTTGGTTGCCATATGCAGTTCCGACGCTGCTTGTAGCATAAGCCCGAACATAATAAGTTGTCCCTGCTGTTAATCCTGTAATCGAGCTTACAAATGTGCCCAAACCGTTTCCATCTTCCGTTTTACTGTCTGATGTAGTCGGGTTTTCGCTTGTACTCCAGCATATACCTCTTGCTGTTACAGCCGCCGTACCCGCATCAGTTACATTGCCGCCGCCTGTTGCCGTAGTTTGAGCAATATTTGTAATTGCATCTGTTGTAACTGTAGGAAGCGTACCGAGAAGAGGAATGTCTTCAATCAAAAGATTATCCACAGCATAAGTACCGTTACCGCCTGAAATTCTTATTTCAAAATTTTGAATTTCGGCTGCGGGAGTTGTAACCGCCTGGTCATTCACTTCCCTATTATTTCCTACCCATAAATCATACTGGTTATTTCCAACTGTGTCGGTACTTCCATCAGGGGCGGTATAAACTTTTTCCACTCCGCTCTTATTCATTACCCACGTAACTTTTTGTACGGTGTTATAAGAGGATGGTGAAGCGCTGCTCGTAGCACCAACCGTCCAGTTCCCGGGTGAACCGGTAGGATTTTTAAGCTGGATATAAAAGGATGAAAATTTATTCCCTGAAGATGGAGCCGAATTGCTATTCGGAAAACTTTGCCCAACCATTACTTCAATAGCTGAATTTGAAGTTCCACCTGTTGTTTCGGCATTAAAATCGAAACTAACTTTAAGGGCTGCAGGCGGACCATCAAAGTTAACATTCCTTACAACATATACAGTTCCGCTTCCGGCACGGGATAAACGCATAACCCCGTCTCCCGTCATTTCGATAAATGCCGCTGCGTTGTTTGTTGACAGATATGTAAATTTCTGGTTAGTCGGTGCCGTATTACTAACATAGTTAGTATCTACAAGTACACCGGTGTTACTAATTCTCATTCCGCTGTTTTCATTCCCGCTTACCAACGGAAGGGAAAAATCCTGCTGTAAGTATTGGGCATGCACCTCTAACAATGCAGCGGAGAAAAGTAAAATAGAACAGAAATAAAAAAATGTAAGTCGTCTCATGACTACTCCTTTCTTATTGTGAATACAAATGAAGCCGCAATAAACCTGCCGGTTAAACCGATTTGTTTATTACTCTTGTTTTAGTGAAATGTCTTTTCTTTTTAGTGAATGACAATTGTTAATTGTTCATCCCGACACTATTTGAGAAGTGTCATCTTCCTTGTTTGAATGAATTCTCCCGCTTTTAATTGATAAAAATAAACCCCGCTTGAAATATTATAATCTTTTACGGAAAATCTGGAGGTATAATAGCCCGGTTCTTTTTCTTCGTTGATAAGTGTTTTGAGTTCCCTACCGGTGGTATCATATATTTTTAAAGTAACAAACTGCTTACTGCTTATTTCATATTTAATGTTTGTATCGGGATTAAAAGGATTCGGATAGTTTTGATAAAGCTGAAACGAGCCTGGTTTGCTCAAATCAACTTCAACCTCTTTTGAGTATGAATAAGAGCCATCAAAATCAACCTGCCTTAGCCTATACTTAATCGAAGTCGAAATATTATCGATTCCCGGTTTATCTGTAAATGAATAAACCGATTTCTCTGTTGTTGTTCCTTTCCCTTCAACAAAGCCGATTTTCCGCCAATCACCGTCCGCCGTTTTTCTTTCAATATCGAATCCCATATTATTTTTTTCGGTACTTGTTACCCATTCAAGTTTTACTTTATCACCTTCTGAGGCTGCTGTAAAGGATGATAACTCTACCGGTATAACCGTATCCGGTTTTGTAGAAAATGACCAGACTTCACCTTTTACGGTGTCGTAAGCGGAGACTGCATCTATCCTCCAATAATATACAGTATTGTCTTCCAGTTGTCCCGTGTTAAAACTGTTTGATGTTTGATTTGCTATAAAAGGAGGGGGATTTGTTGTGCCGAAATAAACATCATGCGAAACCGCTCTTCTTCCCTTTATCCAATTAAGAGTTGTTCCTTCAATCCCGATTCCGAGTTTGTCTCTTCGCGGGGTTGGGAATTCAGCATTCGGAAGAACCGTCGAAAACGCGGCTTCCGGGTTCCATGGTGTTGGTGCGGTTGAAAAAGTCCACTCTGCAGTAATATCATTTGGAGATGGTGAACCCTGTGCCGAATCAAGATTATCCGAATACCAATCAAACTCAACCGAATCACGATGGTTGTTGAAATAGTAGTATCTCAATCCCCATTGTAAAACTACAGGCGGATTTGAAACCGCATGGAATATCGGCTGGTTTTTCATATTAAACGAGAATGTATTGTCAAGCAGGAAGAACTGTGCCTCCTGATGATGCCTTCCGAGAGCAAAATTCGGTACACCGTCAAACCGGGAATGCCGGATAACAAGTTTAGCGTTTTGCCCACCGTTACCATCATGCCATATACTTGCACTTGCCGATGCACTTCTCTGGTAGAAACGACTATCGGTAATGTAACACCAACCGCGTGGACAAACGAAATCAACATATCCTTCAAAATAGCAGTTGTAGTGATAATACTTACCCGAATTAGTATTCCATAAAGAAACTGTATCGCCGCCGTCTGCTTTAATGTCGCAGTTGATAAAAACAATTTTGTCGGCAGTAGCACCTCTAATTGCAAACTGGTGATCATTACTTCCGTAAAGAGAGCCGTAGTTATTATAAATAGTTAAATTGGCGAGAACAAGATTTGTAACATTATTGTTTATGTTCACCGTAGCTGCACCCCAATCGCTTCCACCGCTTGTTGTAAGCCAAATCGAACGAAGCTCTGCGTAGATTATTTTTGTATTCTCTCTATCTTCACCCACAAGCGTAATGTAACTATTCGAGATAAAAAGCTTTTCGTTGTAAGTTCCATTCTTTATTAAAATTGTTTTCATCACGCTGTTGTTTGCCGGGATTGAATTAATTGCCTCTTGAATCGTAACAAAATCACCCGTCCCATCCTGTGATACAATAATATCTGCATTCTGCTGGGAATTCGGAATCATCCCCGAACCGGATACTTCTACATTTTGCTGCGGCGCAGAACCACCTGAATTTGTTATGCTTCCATTGAAACTTGTAATTGATACCGGGGTAAATCTTACAAAAACAGTAGTTGAATTCAAAGAGCCGTTTGAATACGGAATATTAAGTGAAGATGAAAAACCGGTACCGCTTGTTGTTGTTGATACTTGATAACCTTCGGGTGCCGAAATAGTAATGTTTCCTGTTGAAGGCGATAGCGTGGCAGCAGATATTGTATAGGTTTTTTCAACAGAAGTTATACCTACACCGACATTACCGAATGAAAGATTCTCGGGATTGACTATAATTGTGGGGACTGCAAGCGTGGTTTGATTCCCCGTACCCGGTGAAGTTGATAAATAATTCTGTGAGTTATTTGTTCCCACATTGTATTCATAAACTGCAAAGTGATAACTGACGTTACTCATTAAACCGTTTACTGTTACTGTCGAACCAATACCATCATACACAACCTTATTACCATCGTCTTGATCTTTTGCATTGAGAAAATTGCTATTTACTCCGCTGATTATTACTCCATCGGTTGGTGTCCAATTCACGGGATTGTCTTTTCTTATAACAAGAATTCTATTGCTTCCATTTCCACCCGGGAAATTAACTTCGATTGAACTACCGGTTACGGTTCCAAATGTAATTGCAGATTGACTTGATGGTTCCTGTGCGATTGCAATCCCTTCAACATTAACATACTTTGTTCCTGCATTCGGACTTGTATGCTGAATTGCTCCGCTTACCGAACCGTTTGCCGATGTAGGAGAAAACTTTGTATAAACCGTAGTCGGTTGAATCGTCCCCCCTGCATGTGGCAGTGTTAGTGAATTAGAAAATGATAAGTTGTCACTGCTTACTGTGAAGTATTCGGGTGCCGTTATTGTAATATCTCCCGTCAATCCTGCACCGGAAACAGTATAAGATTGCGAAGCTGAATTATTACCAAAAACAACCGCACCGAAAGCAGGCAACTCATTAACCAAAACAGTAATTAGCGAAGCAGCGGTTGTTGTTCCCGATATTGTTACATTCTGCGGACAAACATATTTCCCCGAGGATGAAGAGGTGTACCATGGATAAATTCGCAAATAAAAAGTTTCTCCGTCGTATACCGTATGGTTTATTGAATAATTTGGAGAAGGGGAAAGAAATGCACCGCTTGGCAAAGCAAGTACCGAAGAATTCAACAATACCGAATTTGTAAATGTGGAGTCGGTTGAATAACGAATATTCGTACGCATATTACCGCCTCCGGCTGCTCCTAAATCCATTAGAATAGAAGTAACCGTAAAATTATTTCCCGGTAATGGATGAACGGCGAATTGAATAAATCTTTCATCGTTTTGCTGTGTTTCTCCGGGCCAGCTTCCTGTTAATGTCGTAACTCTCTGGCTTGAGTTCGGACCATTGTAATTGTTTATCATCATTTGCCCGAATGATTCATTGCTTCCGAAAATATCTCCAGTTATCGTAACTGATGTTGCAGTTGTACTTGTCAGCGGGTATACAGCCGATGCAGTCTGGCTTAAACCCGTCATTTGCATTAAAGCAATAAACAGAAAAAGTATTTTAGATTTCATTGATTTGCATAAATATTGTTAATATCTGATTTCAATTTTGACTAATCCCGCAGAGTTTTGGGGGATGAATTTATCAGATTGCTTAAAACCCTGCGGGGATGAAGGTGAATTAAATTTGTATTAGAAAGAAAAAACTAAAGAAAGCCGGCTTACACTATCGAATACTTCAAACCTTGAATATGAGTAATTGACTTCTATATCATAATCGAATAGTGAATAGTACAGCCCGATCCCACCCGACCATGAAGCAAGATCACGATTCGTCTGGTAACCACCGCGAATTGATACCATATCTAAAAACCTATACTCCAAACCAAGATTTACCCGCTCCGAGTAATTATTCTGATGCAAAAAATCGGCTGCAAAAAACAATGCGCCACTCTGTTCCGGGTCGATAATCTCCATTAAGTTTACAACCCCGCCCAAAGTAAATAAAAGAGGAAGTTGTTCATCAATTTCTTCTCGTTTTATATTTGATGAAAAATTCCGGATCGACATACCGAATGTAAATCCTTTGAAACCGGTTTTATATCTTACTCCGAGATCGAATACGGCTTTCGTTGCATTGTTTTGTTTTAAACCGCTTGAAAGAAGACTTTCACCCAAATTTTGACCTGCAAGTCTTACGGAACCCCCGAATGAGAACTGCTCGGAGACGGCTTTCGCATATGTAACCCCAACCGAATAAGCACTTACATTGCTTAGGTTGCCGGTTTCTTTATAGCCGAGTAGATAAATATCCTCTTCTCCCGGGGCAAGCAGACTTGTCCCGATTATTGTTCCATAGTCCACTGTAAGAATGTTGACACCAACCACGCCATAGTTTTCGAGATTCCAGGCTATACCACCGCTTAAATAGTTTATATCGGCAATCCAGCCGGTGTAGTTCATAACAACATTAAACTGCTTATTCATTTCCGCTAATCCCGCGGGGTTGAAAAACATACCTTCAGCACCGATGCCAATTGAAGTGTAAGCTTCTCCCATTCCTGCAGCTTTCGGTGAAGTACCTACAAGAAGAAAATTCATTGTGCTTTGTGCAAGTTTATTTAAACCCACCTGTGCATTAACAGGCGAACTAAGAAGGAATGAGCTAACCGTAATAACCAATACTATATTTAATCTCTTCATTTTCTCTACTCCCTTCTTACCTTACAAC
The DNA here is from genome assembly GCA_036795455.1 of Ignavibacteriaceae bacterium. Taxonomy (GTDB): domain Bacteria; phylum Bacteroidota; class Ignavibacteria; order Ignavibacteriales; family Ignavibacteriaceae; genus DAIRET01. Next base: position 79,302 of record DAIRET010000001.1, on the reverse strand, counting down.
AACGAATTTGTGATAAGCAATTTCACCGTCCGGCTTTTGAAATACGGCAATATAAACTCCGCTGTTAATCACCTGTTGTGAAGCAGTTATCATATCCCACGTATACATACCTGCTCTTTCGGGACTGTTATGTTCAATCGTTTGAATCAGGTCGCCATGTTCTGTATAAATCTTAATAGTTACAATATGCGGAAGATTAAAAAAATTAATTCCTCTTCTATCTACATATCCATAAGCATTCAGCAAAGGATCGTTTATGTTATAAGGATTCGGGACAATCCTTATCTTCGACATATCATCCGAAGAAAACCGGGGCGGGTTTATAAAGGTAACATTCGGGATGTAGCTTCTGCCGCTGTAAATTATTTTTCCGCGTGTAGTAGGATCGGCATTCATATCCGTTTCCGCTATCAATGCTTTTGTCTGGATATAATAATAATATTGCGCTCCCGGTACAACCGCCTGGTCTTTATACATGTGTTCCGCTGATTTATCGTTTGCATCCGAGTTATAGATTTCTTTATAAAAAACAGTATCGGCATTAGAGATTCTTCTCATAATACGGTAGCCCGCAAAATTCGGCATTAATTCCGCGTCTGCGTTTCTCCATTTTAACTCAACTCCATCACCATACCCTGTTACTGTAAAATATGTCGGCGGCGGCGGAGCCTGCGGAATTTGATAGTTCTTTTCATAATTCCATTTTGCTCTCCATGCGGTAAGCAGAACAGAATCCCTTCCCATGCTTATCCATCTTGCTTTCCTTTTATCCATTTCTGTTGCATCGGTAGGAAAAGCAAAATTTGAGGGGAGCCCTCCTTTATCCGGGTCGGGCATATTGGGTGGATCGGTCAATGTACCTGCAAGCCATTTTTCTCCGATTCCTTTCGCAAACTCCGCACCGATTCCCGCTATGCCGACTGCATAAACAAATCTCAGTTTTGCATTCGGGGGAAACGTATATGGACCGAAACTACTGAAATTTTTTGAGTTAACTGCCTGGATTGTTCCAGCAGGAAAATTTGAAAAATCAGGCACACCGAGTTCATCATTCATAATGCCGTGATGGGTTCCGGTATGAGCGCCCGGACGAGGGTATTTGTCCGAATAACCGCCTCTCATTGCCCAGTAATTCCTGCTTCCATATGGATCTTCTCCTGCACCGGGGTTTGGTAATTTTGTTTCAGTACCGATGTATGTAACTTTCGGTTGAAGAAAATCATCAACATCGGAATTTATATCCGTGTATGGCGATGCTGAAGCATGAAGAATCGAATAAAAAGTAAAGTTAGTGTTTAATAATCTTCCGCCATGACTTAAAGCCGGACCTCCCATATTATCACCGGAAGTAGTTGGGTCATCTGCATTATAAAAATAAAATACACGCAAAGAATCCCCCGGTCTTGCACCATAATAGTTTTGCCAGACATACTGGTAATTCGGTCTTTCACTTGAAGGTGGAGCCGGGTTTGTTCCGTATGAATAATAATTGTTTGCCATTCCCTGGGACATTCCGAAATAAAAATTTCTTAATGTGTCCTGGTACACAGTGCCGTTCGGTTTATCAACTCCGGTATTAGTCAATTCAACTTCAACAATTACATAATTATCGTTAAAGTTTTGACTCCACGCAAGAACTCTTCTTTTAACTTCAACACCAAGAACGTTTTTACTTGTAACTTCAATAACCTGGTCATAAGTGCCGCCGGAAAATTTGGTGGGGTCATAGACCGTATAGTTCGGTATTTGCACAGGGTTACTATTAATAATCTGCTCCGGGTATGAATATCTTATAAAACTTGTTAAAGGAACAATGACTTTTCCCGCAGGGTAAAAATCGTTTTTGGGTCCGAATATAGCGCCGGGGTACAATGAATCATCCGGCGATAACCAATCTGTAGCCGCCATTCTGAAGCCCGAACCGAAATAGTTATCGCTCTGTTGTCCTCTAAATTGTAAAATATCAAACTCATTCGGAAAGAAGCCTGCACGAAAATCAAAAGTTGCTTGATCACCGTTTGCTACTACTCCGCCCCAAACACGCCCGACTTTTATCAATGCAGTAGCAAGTTCGGGGGTTTGTGAATTGATTTCCGATTGTAGCAAAACAATGATGAACAACAAAATTAAACCGTGTGTAAGCGTAAACGACTGCATCTCTTTTAATTTCTTATTCGCTTTAAAAAACATATTCAATCTCCAAATACAATTATGAAATAAATCGCTCTAACCGGCATTAGACTAAAAATCTATTTTTATTCCGAACCAAATATCCCGCGGTTGTCCGAACATGAAATAGGAATAGTCGGGGTCGTTTATATACGGTTTGGAGTCGGAACGCAAATCGCCGATTTTATCATCACCTGCAATGTAGCCACCCGGGTTCTGTTCACGCAGTAAGTCATAATCCGGCGAATCATACATCGGAAGCCGTAAAGATGCGAGATAGTTTTTAGTATCTGCCCATTCGGTAAAATTACCGGTATCCGTATTACTTCTTCTGAATGCATATCCTTTGTTCAACAAACTAATTTTATTGTTCAACAAGTTGGAAATGTCAACAAACAAGGTAATACCGATGTTGCTTACAAAGAATGTTTTACTCAATTTCAAATTAAGCATAACATAGTCCGGCCATTGAGCATTATCATTCAAGTAAAGTTTATTAAGCGGGTTCCATGTAAAGTATTCACCCGCCTTCCATTCAAAGAAAAATGTTGTGCTCCACCCGGAGAAAATTGCATTAAGGATGTCATTTTCTTTAAACCAGTCTCTAGGTGCATTTAGTGTAATGTTTGCGTTAAAAGAAGGCTGTGGTAAAAAGCGTGTTTCGTTACCGGAATAAAGCCCTTCTTTATCATCATTAATTGTAACGTCGGAAATTAATGCACGTCCCGTTAAGCCTGATTTTTTCAGCATGTAATTAAAATTAACCCAGCCTGTAATCCATGTGTTATCATTTTTTGTTACATTGATTTCAACACCTTGAATATCCTGGTAATTATTGTTCGCCCATATTTCGTAGTCAATATTCCCGGCATTGTTTTTATAGTTCACGTCTCCGTTCTGACCGGAAATATCTTTATAATAACCTGAAACATTGAGCATGAAATTATCAACAAAGTTATAAGCTGCCCCGAGTTCATACGAAATTGTTTTGGGTGGTTCAAGATTGGGATTTGCCATATCGTATAACCCGTTTTTATCGTACCTGTAACGTATAAGGTACATTGTGTAATAAGGCTGACTTGAACGGAAGTGTCCGTAGTTAAAATAAAACTTTGCGTTTTCAGTAACCGGAAAAGATATCCCTAATCTTGGACTGAAAGCCAAATGATTTTTAATCGGTTCAAGAAATCCCGGATTCAGTTGATCATACTCTTCCCACTTTTCCCAGATTAAAGATCTGCCCTCCGCCAAAGCGGCGTAAAATGAATCGGCAGCTTCACCAGCCTGTGTGGGTGCATTGCCGAATGCCGCTGTAAATGCTTCCGAAAAGCTATTGCCGGAAGGCCATTTACCGCCTCCGCCGTAAAAGTAATCCATTCTTAAACCTACATTAGCAACAATACCTTGATAAGAAATCTGGTCTTGCACATAAACACCGGTTTGACTTGGAATACGGTGATAGTTAAATTCATAAGTGTTATAAGGACCGGTTCTGTTCCATTTCATCCACATTTTATGGTCGATATCATAACGGTTATATTCAACTCCTGCTTTTACGTAATTATGTTCACCGATTTGAGAAACAATATCAAACTTCAGTCTTTGCTGCTGTGTATGAACGTTTGTATATAAATCTCCTTCCTTACTTCTGAATCTACGGCTTACACCGGGTAAAGCATCGTAACCGGGATATAGATAACTAATCGTATCGTTTCCGCTGATGAATGTCAATCTATTGTTATTCGCAAACTGCAGTTTACCGTAAGGCATTTCCGAAACCGGGAAAGGTCCGAACACAGTTAAAATTGAGTTGTCCCTATTATCGCCAACGGGGGAATCATCCCGTATCGAAAGATAACTTGCAGCAAATTCCCAGAATGTTCTCGGATTAATAACATGATTTAATGAAAAGCCTCCCATTAATGTAGTCTGGTTCAGCATAGGGAACATCGGCGGATCGTACCAGTAATTTACACCGCCGTCAAGATTGGAAAGCCTTGCGAAATATTTCAGATTATCCGCCGTCATAAATCCCCCTTCCCGTGAAGCGTCCGGGAAGTCCCCGAATGCAGGTTTAATAGGGCTTACACCGAGTTGTCTTTTCCACAAACCGTTTAATGTAAGTGTTAGAGATTGATGCGGGTTCGATTTCATTGATAAAAGTGTTACATAAGACTGCTGGCTCTTCCTGCTAACCGGTACTATATAATGTGTTTCTTTTGTTATGTGTGATATGTAAAAAGTTAAATTTCCAAGCATCTCGCTTAAAAATGGAAATGGTCCGCCGAAACCGACATCAATATTATAGTCGATTCCTTCTTCATCCCATGCGTGTTCCTCAAACAGTTTTTTCTGTTCGTCCGAAACCTCGTAATAACCGATTGCCTGTTTTACACTGTCAGGCAGTTTTGAAAGTCCTTCATAATCCGGTACTGCCATGTGCATCCACGCACCAAGTAAATAGTAATCCATCGCGGATGCTGTATATTGCGGGTTGGTTTGATTGAATGCGTTTGCAGCATTAATCCACCCTGTAAATCTATCATGCTGCTGATATAAATAATCGTCCTTGTCTTTCCATGCTGCATCGGTTCCATAGAAAGCAACATTCGGATCAAGATACGGGCGTAATGCTGTAGAATAAGGATCGCTCATTTTAGGACCGAATCTTTTCATTCCCTCAATATTACGTGAAACTGAAATCGTTCCTTTATACCTATCTTTAGAACCAGACTTTGTTGTAATGTTAATTAATCCCGACCTAAAGTTACCATACTCTGCGTTGAATCCGCCTGAAAGAAGGGAGACCTGTTCAATAGAGCTAAGCGGAATTGTAGTTTCGGCATTTCCTACAGCGGCATTGTTATAAGCCATCCCGTTCACGAAAGTCCCAGTTTGATCTGCAGAACCACCCCTTATTTGTAAAAATCCGTTTTCCATTGTAACTCCGGGCTGCTTTTCAAGGAATGCAGAAACCTCTCTCATTCCCGTAGTATTCTGAAGCTGTTCCCCGGTTACAACCGTTAATGTATTTGATACTTCCGTGTTAAGGGCGCTTCTATTTGCGGTAACAACCACCTCTTCACTCTGTATTATCCCGGAGCTTAATTCAAAATCAACTGTTGAAACTTTGTCCACCGATATAACTACATCCACAACAACCTGTTTGTTATACCCGACAACAGAAGCCTGGACATTATAAGTACCAACCGGCACATTAATTATGAAGTATTTTCCATTCATATCCGTAGCTGCTCCAAGATTGGTACCGAGCAACACAACATTGGCGCCGAATAACGGCTCGCCTGTACCGGCATCTTTTATTGTTCCCTGGATTTTACTTCGGGATTGAGCAGTAAGCGATGATGAGAAAACAATCAACATTATTAATGCTTTCAGTAAAATCATCTTGTTCATATTGATAATTTTTTTACGGCTCATAATTTTCTCCTCGCAAAAATTACTAAGTCTTTCTCTCTTTGTTGGTGTCATTCGTTTTAATCGTTTTTCTTTAATTCTTTACCGTTGATAGTTGCGTTTGTAAATTCAATCCCGGTTACGTTTTCAAGTATGTTTTCTTCCTCTACGTTGTTGAAGGTGCAATCTTCAAGATACAAACCGGTAACGGGTGAGCGTTCGTATGCTTTAATCCAAATAGCATAAGAACTTTTTTCGCTTGTCATATTTTTAACCCTGATATTTCTAACAACAGGCGGGAAATCACCTTTATCCCCTTCTTCATAGTAAAAATTAATTTTAATAACCGCTTCACTCACTTCACCGACTTTGATATTTCTTAAAAAAATATTCTCAATTACTCCGCCGCGTATTGCATTTGTTTTAATCCGTAAAGCCCTGTCAAGATGCGGACTGCTCATTTCGCAATTTTGTGCATAAACGTTTTTCACTCCGCCCGAAATTTCACTTCCGATTACAACTCCGCCGTGTCCTTCTTTCATTATGCAATCTTCGATGATAATGTTTTCGCTCGGGACGTTTACTCTTCTACCGTCATTGTTCCTGCCGGATTTAATGGCAATGCAATCATCACCTGTGTTGAAAAAGCAGTTTTTAATTATTACATCTTTAGATGATTCCGGGTTGCAGCCGTCATTATTCGGTCCCAATCCTTCTATCTTTAAATTACTTACGGTAACATTAGTGCATAATACCGGATTTAGAAACCACATCGGCGAATCTTTGAGTGTAACACCGTCAATAAGAACATTTTTACATTTGTACGGTTGAACAAAATTCGGACGCAAATAAAAACCTTCTCCCATTAATCGTTCTTCAGGCGGAACATTATTCTCTGCCATTTCAAAAAGGAGGTCGCGTCCTTCTTTCTGATGCGGCATTTCTTTATTCCATCCGTATTCTTTTTTCCCTTTCCAGCTCCACCAATTTTCGTTACTTCCCTGTCCGTCAAGAATTCCTTCACCTGTTATTGCAATATTTTCCTGCTCGTAAGCATATATCAATGGCGAATAATTCATACACTCAACACCTTCCCAGCGTGTAAAAACAAGCGGAAGATATTTTGTTTTATCTTTGGTGAATTTTACAACCGCATCTTTTGTAATGTGAAGGTTCACATTGCTTTTAAGGTGAATCGGTCCCGTTAAATAAATACCTGCGGGTACAATCACTTTTCCACCGCCTGCATTTGAGCATTCTTCAATTGCTTGTTTGAAAGCTCCGGTACAGTCCGTTTCACCATCGGCAACCGCACCGTAATTTGTTATGTCAAAATTCTTGTCCGGAAATGCCGGCGGGATAATGTTTTTTACAATTTGCTCTCTGCCATCCCATTCGTCCTGCGGGAAGATAATTTCATTCCAGATGAAACTATAAAAAAGTGCAATTACAAAAACGAGAAGGAAAATTTTTAGCGATTTCATTTAAATTCCTGTCTACTTGAGAAGTAAAAGTTTTATTGTTTTATGATCACTCCCCGCAGTTAACCTGGCGTAATACACTCCGCTTGCCAGTCCGCTTGCATTAAATTCAAAATAGTATGTTCCATCATTAACATAATCGCTCAACAAAGTAACAACTTCGTTTCCCAAGGCATCATAAATCTTCAAATTAACAAAAGAACGCCGTGCTAATGAAAATGAAATTGTTGTAGTTGGATTAAAAGGATTCGGATAATTGTTATTAAGAGTAAAAGTATTAACAAGCGTTGGTTTTTCATTTATTGAAAGCGGCGGACCGAATTCAAAAGCACCGAGGTCTGGGGCAGTACCGTTAAATTGAAATCCTACATCTACCCCTGCATCAATCATTGAGCTTGTTTCAGCTAATCTCAGAAAATCTATCCGTGTTAACGAGCTGTCTTCATTACGCGAAACTTTGGCAAGCGTTGTATCCAAACTAACAAAATCGCTATCGGTAACAGTAAAACCCTGCCAGCTATTAGCCTCTAACAATGATGAACCTGTTATCTGATTGACTGCCGCATGAGAAATGTTGTTTTTGAAAACGTGTTGACCCGAAGCAGGGGTAGCAGGAAACGAGTAATTCCTTGTTCCGTTTCTCCATGAAGTATTATTGTACAGTGTAATACCTGCTGTGTTGTTATTCTGATCGAATCCTTTCCCCTTATTGTCGAATGCTACGCAGCGCGTAACGATATGTGGACCTGCGATGTAATTCCCCCCGAGTTTAAACCCGTTACCGTCTCCTGCAAAAGAAGATATTCCCCAAATATTATAACCATTACGAAAAGCCCAACACTCATTCAAAACAACCGTATTTGCAGCTTCCCACATATCCCAGCCATCATCCGAATTCCCCCATGCGCGGCATCCGTGAAATTCGTTACCGGGACCTACAGCAAGTTTAGGTGCAAATCCATCGGCATTTTCACCTCTCGTTAATGAATCAAAATTTTCAAAAGAATCGCAGTTGATTATTTTGTTATAGCTTGCCCCACCGCTTAACTGTACACCTGTATCCTGGCAGTAATAAACACGGCAGGCTTCTACAACTGTGTACCATGCAGAAATGTAAATACCGTTGTCCCCAGCGTTTCTTATTTCAAGTCCTTTCACATGCCAGTAGTTATGCGAAATTTGTAATCCTCTTGAAGATGAAGCGATCGGTTGTGAAGAAAAATCGATTACCGGTTTTTCACCGGGGTAAGCCCAAAGTTTAATCGGTTTGCCTTGCTGTCCGCTCTTGTTTAACCTTATTGTTGCGGAATACTCATGCACACCTTCTCTAATATAAATTGTTGTATCGGCGGCGGCAAGTTGAATTGCTCTTGTAATTGTTTTTAATGGCTGATCAATAGTTCCGGGATTATCATCATTCCCATTAACAGCAACATAAAGCTGTGAATATAATGCTGTTGAAAGAAATATAACCAGCATAAAACTTAAATTGATAAACCGTGGACATTTACAAAGAACTAAAAACATTTATCTTCCTTTACCAAATCATTTAAATATTCTTCAATATAAGTATAGCCGCCCGGAGCAATACTGTTTCTATCTTCCGGGTTATACGGATTCAAACCTTTTTCCAATTCCCATTCATCCGGCATTCCGTCTTTATCCGAATCAACCGGTGGAAGAACGGACTTTAGTTCCGGGTAACCGCCTACTTCGCTTTGTGAATTTATAATCCCGTTACCTGAGAAGACTTTTTTACTCTCTACTTCGGAAACGATTCGTTCGTCCACTTTATCCCTAACGGGATAAATTGCACCCGCCGATTTAAGAACCGAGATATATGCGTCTTCTGCTCTTTGTGTATTCACATTATCAACCCCGAAAGGTTGAACAGCCTTTATACCCGTTTCATTTGAATAATCTCCCTGTACACCGCCTGCCCAATTATCCTTTGTAACTAAAGGAAAACCTTCAACAAAATTATTTTCAATAAACCATTTCCCTTTTTCATCAAAGGGCTCAACAATTCTATTCTTCTTGCGTGAAGCAAAACCTGCTTTATAATAATTTGCAACTATATTGTGATTCCCCATTTCACCGCCGTAGGAGCTGTTTATCTCCCAATTATAAATTACATTATTTCTAAAATCGACGAGTTCTGTTTCACTTGACGTACCGGTTCTTGCACCATTGAACCGCGGATTCCTACTTGAGTTATGTGCCAATAGGTTGTGATGAAACGAAGCATTTACACCGCCCCAGATTCCTCCGTATCCATGCATCCCTTTGGGATGATATGAATCATTCAACGCCTCCGAAATAATACACCATTGCAGAGTAAAGTTTTCATTATCGTAAAAAGTAGCAACTTCATCAATTCCCCAGCTAAAAGAGCAATGGTCAATAATAACATTTTTAGACCTCATCACGGAAATTGCGTCATCGGGAATTTTATTTTCATCACCAAGCCTGAAACGAATAAAACGGATTATAACATTTTCTGCCGAAATATAAGTCAAGTTCCCCTTTATACAAATTCCCTCTCCCTGTGCAGTTTGCCCGGCAATCGTAAGGTTACCGTATTTAACTCTCAATTCCGACTCAAGCGAAATCGTACCGGACAAATTAAAAACAACTATGCGCGGAGTATCCAATTCTAATGCTGAACGGAGACTACCGGGACCGCTATCATTTAAGTTGGTTACTTCAATTACAATTCCGCCTCTTCCGCCGGTTGCAAATTTACCGTAACCCTCCGCTCCCGGAAAAGCAATAAGCTGCGGAAAAAAGGACTGAGTATAAAGCAAAAAGAGTAATGTAAACGTTTTAATTGTTTTCATATTTAAGATAAAAAAGGGGAGCTGTCTAAAAGTAAACTCTAAAACAGCCCCCCAACATAACAACAGTGAGAGCCTAACCTGTTAGTTTTATTTGAGAAGCATCATTTTCTTTATTTCAAGATTGTTCCCGGATTCCAATTTATAGAAATAAACTCCGGTACTTAAAGTTGAAGCATCAAACTGAACTTCGTGATAACCCTCTGTAAGTTCCTTGTCAATTAAAGTTGCAACTTTTTGACCGAGAACATTAAAAACAGAGAGACTTGTTTTTCCGGCATTTGAAAGATTAAATGAAATCTTTGTTGACGGATTAAACGGGTTTGGATAATTCTGGTTCAACGAAAAACTTGAAGGATAAAAATCGGGATCGTTTACATCCGTTACCCAGATTTCCCATTCCTGTTTCTTTGTCGGGAACCAATTTAAGTCGCCCAACGGGAAGCCGCCCTGCGATGCAGTATAAGCAGGAAGGGCAGTAGAATAAGCACAATCCATTGTATCGCTTAAATATTGCCACCCTTTCCTATCGTAATCATAAAGAAGTCGGTCAAAGTTAGTTGTAGCTTTTGTTTTACCTGCTCCGCCCAATTCAACCGGTCTTCTGTACCAATCCATCATAGCTGTCATTAACTTAGGGATATTATTCAACTGTGTGCTTTGCTTTGTAAATGCATTTACAGAGTCGGTACCCAACCTACTATTAATATGCCATGTTAAAGGAGAGCCTTCACCCGTTACTCCGGCAGCAGCATGCCTGTTATAAAAAGCCTGACCGGAATCAGAAATAGAATAATAGTTGTTTGATATTTGCCAGTTTGTAACATCGTTATTAACCGAGAAAATCCACGTCATTCTTCTGTTGCCGATTGGGTCTAATTCACCGCTCTCATTGAACTCTGCCTGACGAACATAATCTGTATCGTTACCGAGAGCAAACGGATCGATAAATAAGTTGTTTGTAATTTTAACTTTATCGCCGACAATACCAAGAACGATTGTGCCGTGATAAGACATACCGTTAATAATTGTATTATGGTCAAAAATAAAATTGTTAATTGCAGCGGTACTATTGAAGTGGCGTATAATTCTATCCTGGAAATTAACAAACGTATTGTTTACAAGAAGAAGCGTATCACATGATACTGCTCTAACGTCAATTGCTTTCCCGGCACCGAGGTTCGATCTGCCAAGATAGCCCATATTGGCGAAAATTGTGTTTGTTATCTTCATAACGCGTGCCGCCTGGTCTGTGCGGATATGATTCCCGTTGCTGTTCGTTAAAATACAGCTATCGATTACAATATCTTTACCGGCTTGATTCGTACCGATTAATTGTCCCTGCATTAAACTAAATGAAGAAGTATCAGCCTCAAGAATACCCGAAATGATTATGTTTCTCAACCAGATATTCCCTGCCACCTGAAGGAATGCAGCCGGATTATTTCCCGTTGTTGTATTTTTAACTAAAAAAATTACGGGGCGTCTTCCGGTACCGTCCTGAGCTTTTAAATTAAGTTCCCAGTCGGTATTTCTAATCGGGGTATTTACAAAATAAACGCCGTCACGCTGTAAAAGATAAATCCTATCGGGATCTACTCTGGCGCCTGTAGCGGTTGTATCACCGACTATTACGTCATTGAGATAATTACTTCCACTCCATGGTGGAATCAACATCTCATGCGGATTCGTCTGTCCCAGTAGCAAGACGGGCGAAATAAAAGAAAGGAAAAGAACGAGGAATAAGTATTTAATCTTATTCATTTAAGCCTCCTTAAGCCATTAGTTTTTGATTAGTGAATTAGTTGATGTTAGAAATTGTATGAAAATTGATTTATGCTTTGTTAAAGAAAATCAATCAATATTTAGTTTTCTCACCTGTTGATTTTAATGTTAATTAATTAAAATGTTACCCTTACACCGAGATCTGCAGTGAGGTCATATCTTTCGCTTGTATTCAGAAGTTCCCAATCGTTTACCCTGTTCACCTGTGAAGTACCTTCTTCTACATTGGTAAAGTTGTTTAGATTGAACATTACAGCAAGGTAATCTGTAACCTGGTATTTTAGAGCAAGGTCCCATTTAGTAAAACTATTTACCATCTGGTCGCTTTTTCCATCACCGGAAAAACTGCTGTTAAACTCGCCCTGGTAGAACATAGAGAGCCTGCCAGAAAATCCGCCTATATCATAGCCAATAGCGAAATTCCCGAAAAATTCAGGTTGCCCTTCAAGTTTTTGTTTTGTTTCCATTAGCTCAATTTTTGAATTATCCCTCGGAATCCAGTAACCGGGGAATAACTCGATTGAATCTTTCCATGTAACAGTTCTTGAAGAGGCTATATATGTTTCAGACCTTACTATTGAAAAATTATAGCTCAAAACAATGTTTTGTAGTAATCCCGGTAAAAAATGTAAATTGGTTTGATGCTCAACTTCAAATCCCCATACTTTGGTTGGTTTGGATGAATTGTACGGATAAGTTAGATTATAAACTTGAGTTGCAGCAAACGGACTTTGCCACGCAATACCGAGACTGTCCAGTATTTCGGCTCTGTCAACGCGGATGTTGTTTACAAGATGAAACATATCTTTGATTTCTTTGTAGAAAGCCGAGACCGAGAACAACCCGATGGTATTACTAAAGAAAGATGTATTGACCTCGAAGTTCCATGCTTTAGCTGCTTTTAACTTCGGATTACCAATTGATAAAGTAGTTGAGCCGCCGCCGTCTCTTGCTATATAATATTCTAATCTATGATTAAAATCCGGTCTTGCAATTGCTTTGTATGCGGCAAAACGCATCATCATAAAATCAAGCGGACGTACGGATAAATGGAAATTCGGCAGCCAGATTGTTTCGTTATAAAAAGCAGAAGTATCTTTCATTGTACCGCTGGGAGTAGGAAATCCGGTTAACTTTCCGGGCGTAAATCTTGACAAATAATCATTATCTTCTGTTTCAACGCGAAGCCCGGCAATAAAAGTAATCTCTTGTCCGTAGTTCAATGTATTCATTATATATGCGGAAGATACTCTTTCTGTTATATCATAATAATTTGCCCTTACTTCCGTATTGTCAGAAAATTCCGGGCTTGAACCATCTGCATTTGCAGCTCCGTTTTTGTTCAGTTCGTACCATTCCCTAAGAGCATCTTTATTAATTATCGGGTTCAGCATGTATTTATCATACACGTTCCGGTTGTCCGGTATTGAATTAAGAAAATTTGTTGAGATAATGGCATTATTCTTTAAGATTATATTCTGGAATCTTGTTCCTGAAAAATCCTTTAACACTACTCCCGAACCGGTATTATTATATTTATGATAACCGTAAAGATGATAAGCCGCAGCTTGTTCAAAAGTTTCTTTGAATCTTACTTTGTGCTTATACTTTCCGCCGACTTTAATCTGCCCTGTAAAAAGATTGGCAAGGATATAATCTTTTGAAAAGTCGAGATATGCAGTCTTCTCTTTATCTAAACTTTTTTGTCCCCTATAATAACCCCAAAAAAGATACGCCATTTCGTAATTATTAAGTGCATACGGAATAAGTAATTCAGGTGGACCTTTTCTTATGTTTTCCGGTACGTTCCGCATTTTCGATACCGGTGCACCGGTTGAATCAAGACTTGACGGCTCAGTAAATTCTAAAGTAAAGTCATACGGGTCCTCCGATAATGACTGTCCAAAAGAAGCTCCCCAAAGTGCATCAATACCGAATAGGTGATTTTCTCCCCGGATAGAACTGTTAAATGTCGTTATATCTATCTCCCTATTACGTGCAGTATAAAGAAGGTCGGCACTGCCTGTAGGGTAATTTCTTGTTGAGAACATATAATCGCGTGTTGTGCTGCTGTACAAATTATTGAAGCGTATGGAGCCGTTATCGGGAGTATTTACGTCAAGGAATATTCCGAAGCCCGCCCTATTACGGATTTCATCGGTATATTCTACAAGGAAATCGGTTATTTCGTAATCGTTCACATTATTTGATGCGCTTCCGTAATCGATATTTATCCGCTCGTTGCTTCTATCTCTTTGTTCGAGATTACCATTCAACTGCACACCGAGTACGTTATCGAAAAACCTTTCACCGTATTTCAGGTTGAAGTCGTATTGTTTGAGCGTGTTATTCAATTGATTGTAAATACTCTTTGAATCAAAACGGATGAATCTTTTTTCCGGTGCTTTTTTAGTTACAAGATTAACACTGCCGGCTATTGCATCTGCATCTTTATCCGGGGTTAGAGCCTTATATAATTCAATTCCCGCAAGCGAACCTTGAGAGAAGGTTGACAAATCAATACCGCGTGAATCAATATCAGTGGCAGGAATCCTAATTCCGTCCACGGTTACAGTTCCGAATTTATCGCTTAATCCGCGGATTACAATTTTATTCGCTTCACCCCCGGAACGCAAAAGAGAAACTCCCGGGAGCCTTCCGATTACTTCCGCAGCATTAACATCGGGCAGTTCTTGAATTCTCTCTTCGGACACAACATTTACAATCGTGTTCGAACTTAACTGCTGGTTGATTGCCGCTACCTGCCCTTTTGCCTGCCCGGTAACAATAACTTCCTCGCTTTCAAGAAAGTCCATCATCAAGTATTCATCCAAAACAAGTGTTTTCCCCTGTTCTATTTTAACCCGAACTTCCTTTGTTTTGTATCCGAGATAAGAAAACCGGAGTGTATATTCGCCTGCGGGAATGGAAACTATTCTATAATCACCTTCTATATTTGTAGCGCTTCCAATAGCGGTTCCGATAAGAAATACATTTGCCCCAACAAGCGGATGCGCCGTTAGAGAATCATAAACAACACCTCTAAGTACTCCCTGTGCCGAAGCGTTGCTTACAAATAAAAAGAGAAAAATTAACGATAAGTAAATGGTAAAAGTTTTTTTCATATAAAGACTCCAAAGAGAATTATGAATTAAATTTAAAGTAGTTTTTTGCGTTGTAATAACAGATGTTCTCAACCAAAGGAACAAGCAATTCCTCCGAATCCGGTATCAATCCTTTTTCTACATCATTCCCGATTAAGTTGCACAATACGCGTCTGAAATATTCATGCCGCGGGTATGAGAGAAAACTTCTTGAATCTGTAAGCATCCCGACAAACCGGCTTAGTAGACTCATATTTGATAATGCATTCAATTGTTTTTCCATTCCCTCTTTTTGATCAAGGAACCACCATGCGCTTCCGTACTGCATTTTCCCGGCTATTTTCCCATCCTGAAAATTTCCAATCATAGTTGCCATCAATTCATTATCTGCAGGATTAAGATTATAGATGATTGTTTTAGCCAGCATATCCCTGTCGTCAAGTTTGTTTAAATACTTTGCAAGAGGTAACGCAATCTCAAAATCACCGATAGAATCGAACCCTGTGTCAGGTCCCAACATTCTATACATCCTGCTATTATTATTACGCAATGCTCCAAGATGAAGCTGCTGAACCCATTTTTTTTCGTGATTCATTACTCCGAATTCATAAAGCACTGCCGACTTGAATTTCAGGATTTCCCCAACTTCAAGTTTTTTCCCCTGCAATATTTTTTTAAAGATGTCTTCAATTTCTGCGGATGTATAATCTTCTGCATATGCAGTATCAATTCCATGGTCTGATAAACGGCAGCCGTTCTCATGAAAATAGTCGTGCCGTTTTCTAATTGCATCAATATATGTTTTAAAATTATGTATTTCGAAGTCGGTTATTCTTTGAAGTTTTTCAAACCATAAAGAAAACACCGGGAAATTTTCCACCATCATTCCTTTATCCGGCCTAAATGCAGGTAGAACCAGAAAATCTTTACATGTCTCTTTTAATTGTTTGTGGTGTTCAAGGCTATCAACCGGGTCATCTGTTGTACAAACAACCTCAACATTAAATTGTTTTATTAATCCCTGAGTAGTAAACTCATCTTTTTGAAGAAGAGAGTTACAATGCTCCCATATCTCTTTCGCAGTTTCTTTGTTCAGCAATTTATCTGCAATCCCGAATGGATTTTTCAGTTCCATGTGAGTCCAATGATAAAGCGGATTTCTAACCGTATACGGAACGGTTTCAGACCATGCAAGGAATTTTTCCCAATCGGAAGCGGAGCCGGTGCAATATTTTTCATCAACGCCGTTTGTTCTCATTGCCCGCCACTTGTAATGATCACCGTTAAGCCACACTTCCGAAATGTTTTCGAATTTTTTGTTTGCCGCTATATCTTCAACCGGAAGATGGCAGTGGTAATCTATTATCGGAAGATTCTTAGCGTGATTGTGAAACAGCTTTACCGCTACTTCCGTTTCAAGTAGAAAGTTTTCTGTAATGAATGATTTCATAATTATTAAAAATGATTGTACTGCATCAATAAAATGCAGTTAAGATTAATTGATGTTGTTTGAATTTTAATGAGATGAATTTCTATTATGTGAAAAACGAAGTTGTTAAAATCCGAAAAACCTTGGAATCCAGAGACTGATTTCGGGGAAATAAGTAACTATCAGCAATGATACTATCATCGCCATAAATAGCGGTAATAAAGGCTTTATCACTTTTGTAATAGATAAGCCGGCGACCGAACACCCTACGAATAAAACGCTTCCCACTGGCGGCGTGCATAAACCTATGCTTAAATTCATAACCATAACAATACCGAAATGTATCGGGTCAATCCCTAGTTCCATTGCAACCGGTAAAAATATCGGAGTAAAAATTAATACTGCCGGTGTCATATCCATAAATGTACCTACAAAAAGGAGAATAATATTAATTATTATCAATATAACGAACTTATTATTCGATAATGCAAGCAGTGCATTCGCAACGTTCTGTGGAATATTTTCATACGCCATAACCCACGACATTGCCATAGATGTTCCCACAAGAAGCATTACTATTGCCGTTGTTGAAGCGCTTTCAATTAGTATTTTCGGAAGGTCTTTCAGTTTTATTTCTTTATAAATAAAAAACGAAAGAACAAAAGCATAAAGAACAGCTACGGCAGAGGCTTCTGTTGCGGTAAAGTATCCTGCTATTATCCCACCGATTACAATAATAATTAACAATAAACTTGGAATAGAATCAAGGAATTTTTTAACTGCATCGCCGAATGTAAATGATACGGTTGATTTATAATTATGTTTTTTAGCAAACACAAACGAAACAACCATTAACGATAAACCAAGCAATATACCCGGTAGATAACCGGCAAGAAATAATGCTGCAATCGACACCCCTCCGCTTGCAAGCGAGTATACTATAAGAATGTTGCTCGGTGGAATTATTAATCCCGTAGTTGCCGAAGTAATATTTACTGCTGCGGAAAATCCGTTGTCGTATCCTTCTTTTTTCATCACCGGTGACATAAACCCGCCGATAGCCGATGCAGAAGCAACCGCGGAACCGGAAATTGCACCAAACAACATTGCTGCCATTATGTTCACAAATGCGAGTCCGCCCGGTAATTTACCTACAAGCACTTTGGCAAAATCAATCAGCCGGCGTGCAATCCCGCCGCTGTTCATCAACTGTCCCGCTAAAATAAAAAACGGGATAGCGAGTAGAGCGAAACTGTCTATCCCGGTTGCCATTCTTTGTGCCACTGTAGTAAGCGACGGCAAAGTTTTAATGCTAAATAACATCGTAAACAGAGATGAAATGCCGATACTAAATGAAATCGGTACTCCAATAGCAAGAAGAGAAACAAATGATAAAACGAGGATTATTATTTCAGTCCATTCCATACAATTTCCCTAATTCAAACTTTCTTTTCAGCCGGATTGGCGGACATTTCTTTAATATTTCTTGAAATAAAAAAGAGTGAATAAAAACAAATAATTGTCCCGCTGAGTGGTAAAACAAGATATACATATCCAAGCGGTATTTGTAATGCTGCCGATAGTTGGTTTAGCGTTAATGTTATATTTACAAGTCTTAACCCCCCGACAACCATTACCGATGAAGAAAAAAGGAAAATAAATGCTTGTATTACTATTTCAACTAAAAGTTTTTTATTTCCGTCCAGGTTCATTAACAGCAAATCAATTGCAAGGTGCATTTTTTGCCCCGCTACATAAGCAGCACCGAGAATGCCCGCCCAGACCAAAGAATACCTCGCCAACTCTTCGGTATATGAACTTGGATTTTGAAGTACAAATCTTGTAAAAACCTGCCAAAGCACATTAAATGTCATTCCGGCAATTAGAACCACAAGGATTACTTTTAATGTCGAGTCGAGTATATTTTTAATTCTCTCCATCATTTGCTCATGCTTTTTATTTGTTGAATCAGTTTATAAACTTCCGGCTCGGTTTTGTATTCATCCAATAGAGGGGTTACTTTTTCCTGGAAGCTTGTTTTATCGGGATAGTAAACCGTTACACCTGCTTTTTGAACTTCCTCCAATGCAATTCGTGTTGATTCCTGCCACAACTTTTTCTGATATCTATATGATTCATCCGCCGCTTCCTGTACCCAAATCTTTTCCTCATCGGTAAAATCATCCCAGATAACAGAGCTGATTACAAGTACATCCGGAACTGAAGTATGTTCGTCCAGCGAGTAATGTTTGCACACTTCGTAATGGCGGGACAAATAGAAACTCGGCGGATTATTCTCTGCACCGTCTACAACACCTTGCTGCAGTGCTGTATAAAGTTCACCCCATGCAATCGGTGTGGCAGAACCTCCGAGTGCATTCACCATTTTTACGGAAGTTGCGCTTTCCTGTGTTCTTATTTTCATTCCTTTTAAATCATCGGGTGATAAAACAGGTTTACTTTTAGTATAAAAACTTCTGCTGCCTGCATCGTAATAACACAAACCTCTTAGCCAATACTTTTCTGTTTTTACCAATAGCTCCTTACCAACATCGCTTTCAAAAAAAGCGAATTTATCCTCTTCACTCTTGAAAATAAAGGGTAAGCTGAAAACTTTGTAAATCGGAACAAATCCCTCTAAAACGGAGGAAGAAACTTTTGTCATTCCAAGACTGCCGATTTGAAGCAGTTCAAGACATTCCCTTTCGGTTCCAAGCTGCTGACTTGGATAAACTGTCATTAATATTTTACCGTTGGATTTTTCTTTCACCCTATCGGCAAGGTATTCCATTGCAAGATGCACCGGGTGGGATTGATCTAACCCGTGGGCAATTTTTATCTTCTTGGTTTCTGTATCTTTATTACAACCCAAAGAGAGAAGGAGTAATATTGAAATAATCGTATTAGTAATTTTCATAGGGGATAATAATTAAAAATAGATGCGTTAAAATAATGAAATATTAATACTCTACTAACGGTGGATTACTGAGAGAAATCACTGTTTGTTCAAGGTACTCAATAAAATCGTTCAGGTTTTTTATTCCGTTAAATTCTTTTTCCCATGCCGAAGCAAAATAGTATGTCAACTTATTTTGATCCGGTTTTAGTAGAATGAATTCACTTACGTTATCACTACTCATCTCAATAAAATCGGACGTTTTGTAAAACACTGCTATTCCAAGTGAATCACCCGGTAAAGCCTGTTTTCCCCATAGTGCCAAATAATTCCATTCATTCTTACCATCCCCTAAGAGTTTCGTTTTAGCTTCGAGGTGTTTTGCAAGTCCTGTGGTAATATTCCCGATTTCATCACTAAGAAGAATATCTACCCTGGTTAATCGACTTCCGCTATGTATCGAAATTTCAGACAAAAGGTCAACTTTTCTATCACTTACTTTCCACCCGTAGTATTTTGTTTCGATTCTCGAAAAGAGGGTTCCGTTGTTTTTAATTCTACAGATAACGCTGTCTGTTTCAGAGACCGTAATGATTTTCCCGTTATGGAAATGTGCAATTGAGCCAATGCCTAATGAAGTGCCGACTTTAAAGATATCCATTCCCCAATCCTGCATTCTTGTATAGGATTCTTTTCCATTAGCGACAAGGTCATTTTCGCCCACTTTATCAAGCATCATACCGGGTATACGTTTTCCAAAAATGTCCGTGCGATTTCTATTATCTAAATAAAACCTGTAACCGACTTTATCCGATTCCCATCCGGGTCCTTCATATTTATAAAGTCCGTCGTGCGACCAGTGGTCTTGTGGAACCCGTGTATAATCTACACTTTCAAATCTACCGCCAACATAAAATGAGTCGGTTCTTGTGTAGTCTGTTCTCTTTCCTAAGTATGCTTGCGTCATTTTAGGCTGAGTCGGAATTTTAGATTCTTTCTTTTGTTCATTAAAAACTACTTCTTTTACTTCTTCGGATTTGAAGTTTAAGTAGAATAGGATAGCATCTTTATTATTTTTGTAGCCCGGTACAAATTCATTGAATACCGGGTTATCATCAATTGAGGGCAAAACCGAAAGCGGATTGAAGTCGGGATTACTATTTTTAATTTCTTCCATGTAAACCGGAACTACCACCTCTTTAATTTCCATTGCAAGCGGGTTTTTAATAATTATTGATGAATTCGATTTCTTCCCGGAATTTTGTCCAAATACCTGAAATGCTAACAAAAGAAGAAGAATTACGGGGAGTGATAAATTGCGGTAAAAACTTTGTTTATAATGGTTTATCATAACTTTTTTCCAATGCTCCGCCACGTGAGTTACATCTCCGCAGCTCATTTTACTTAACCGATTAAGTAATCGATAAATTTATCGGTTGCTATATTAGTTAAAAAATGTTTGATTGTCAAGAAAAATCGGCTTAAATTTTTTTTCGGCTTCAAAAAAACGACTGGTTTTCTCTTTAATACATCTGCTCTAATAGGGAATATTTCTACTATTTCCCGTAATTTTTGATTAAATTTATACGGGGTATTACTATTATTTTAAACTAATGTTTTTAAGCGATACAGGATCAATTAAGAAAACGAGATCGATTTGTCATTAATAAAGAAGACGCTGATATTATCAACAATTGCCTCTCTGATTGCTATCGGTTTGATATACTTTGTTTTTTACCTGGCATATTCCGATGAGGCTCTACCGCAGTTATTCCCGGTTATAAAACTACCGATGGCGTTTGTTCTCATTTTTTTTGTAAGCGTTTTTCTGGGGGCATTGATTGTACTTTTTCTTCAGTTTACGGTTTTCAGCAAAATTAATTCAATAGAAAACCAGGTTAAGTATATCGCCGAGCATAACGACCTTGATGTTGATATTTCTATTCCCGGCAAAGATGAATTTTCACTTTTTGCAAACCATATCGATAACATGGTGAAAGTACTTAAAAGCACTTATAAAGCTCTTCAGGAAAGTGAATATTTGTATAAATCCATTATCGAAGCCTCGGCAGATGCGTTTGCAATTGTTGACGAAAAGATGCAGCCTGAATTTGTTAGTCAAAACTTCAGTAAAATGTTCGGTTATTATTTGGCAGAGCTTCAGAATTCGAATTTTTTCAACTCTCTTTGCTTAGATTCACAGTCGCCGAAAAACCTGCCGTCAACAATACGTATGGCAAAGAAAGACGGAGTAGTCATTGATGTTGACGTACTTCTTTCCCCGATTCTATTAAAGAATAAGCCGTTAACTCTTATTCGATTTACCGACATTACGGAAATTAAAAAACTGGAACTAAAAAACCGGGAACATCTGCTGCAGATTCAGCAAGCCGATAAACTTGCCTCTCTCGGACTTCTGGTAGCCGGAGTTGCTCACGAGATTAACAATCCCAACACGTTTATTGCACTGAACATTCCTTACATTGAAAGTAGCTTAAAAGAGATTTTTCCCGTACTGGATGAATATTATAAGAATAATCCCGACTTTAAAGTCGGAAATATATCCTACGATAAGTTCAAAATTGAAATTAAAGATTTACTTACCGACCTTGACGAAGGCTCCAAAAGAATTACAAGTATAGTTGACGAATTGAAAAATTTTGCTCGTACGGAGCCGGAAAACGAAACACAACCGAATGACATCATGGAAATTATCAAATCGGCTCAAAGGTTAATAACCCCGCAACTAAAAAAGAAGAACATCGGCTTTTTGGTGGAGATTAACGAATCGAAAAAAATAGTCGCTAATAAAGCAAAACTCGGGCAGGTCATTTTAAATATTCTTACAAACGCCATTGATGCCGTAAAAGAGAAAGATGGAAAAATCAAAGCGGCTTCTTACAATAAAGACAATGGAGATTTTATCTGCACTTTTTCAGATAACGGTATCGGAATCCCGGAAGAGAATCTTAAAAATATTTTCGATCCGTTTTACACAACAAAATCAACAAGCGGGGGTACCGGGCTCGGATTATCAGTCTCTCTCGGTATTATGAAAAGCATGGGGTTTGAACTTGAAGTTAAAAGTAAATTTGGAGAAGGAACGGAAGTTTTATTAATTTTCCCGAAAGAGTTTATTGTATGAAAAATTCACAAATACTAATAGTTGACGATGAACCTGCTTTTCTTCGTTCTATCAGAAGATTATTCTGGGAAAGAGGCTATGAGAATATAACAATTGAACAAAATTCGAATTTGGTCCTCGGTCTGTTAAAAGAAAAAAGATTCGATCTGATTTTGCTGGATATTTCTATGCCCGGAATAGACGGAATAGAATTACTCGAAAATATCACCGTTTCCTATCCCGAAATACCTGCAATTATGGTTACGGCAATCGACAAAATAGAAACCGCACTTAAAGCAATTAAGTTAGGGGCTTATGATTATCTAACCAAACCTCCGGACACCGAACGGCTTTTCATTACTGTTGAACGCGCATTGGAACAACGGCTGCTTAAATTAGAGCGTGATTCATTACGAAAGCCTGAGACAGAACTGAAGCCCGATGGTAAATTCTCGGACATTATTACAAACTCTCAATTGATGTTTAAAGTATTCGAACTTGTAAAGATTTTTGCCCCGACTAACGAAACAATTTTAATCGACGGGGAAACAGGGACAGGTAAAGATTTAATTGCAAAAAAAATTCATGAACTTTCTCCAAGATTTAAAAATCCCTTTATATCGGTTAATCTTGCAGCAATTTCTTCATCCCTGTTTGAAAGCGAATTATTCGGATATGAAAAAGGCTCTTTTACCGGGGCGGTTTCGGATAAAAAAGGATTTTTTGAAGCGGCAAACACCGGTACGTTATTCCTTGATGAAATAGGTGAGCTAAATAAAGAGTTGCAAGGAAAACTTTTAAGAGCTATTCAATACAGTGAAATTTATAGAATCGGAAGCCGTAAACCAATCAAACTTGATTTGCGGATAATTGCAGCTACAAATAAAGAATTGTACAAATCGGTACAGACAGGTGATTTTAGAGCTGATCTTTATTATAGACTTAACCGCGGTTTTATTCATCTGCCTCCATTAAGAATGAGAAGTGAAGATATTAAACCGCTTTCAGAACACTTTATCAGGTTGGGCAATTCCACTTATAATAAAAATGTAATGGGAATCAGCAACAACATTATCGAGGTATTACGCAGTTACGAATTCCCCGGGAACATACGGGAATTGGAAAACCTAATTTTAAACTCGCTTGCAAAAACAAAAGACGGTGAATTAATTAATGAAATAGACCTGCCGGTTTCAAAAGTAAATTTAGAAACAAAGCCGGGAACCGGTTTAATCTCCCTTGATGAAGCCGAAAAAAAGCATATACTTTATGTATTGGATTCGGTGGACGGGAATTTGCAGAAAGCAGCATACATACTTGGTGTAAGCGAACGAACAATGCAAAGAAAAATCCAGAAGCTGAAAGAAGAAAACCGGTTTTGATTTTAAGCATAAAATTTGTATCCAAATAATTTTCTTCTTTTTCTTAAATTGATACCATGAAAAAAATCACTTTACTCTTTCTGTTACTGTTTACCGCATCACTTCTGCCTCAAGCAGATGAAAGCTGGAAGCTATATGACGACTCGCACCTGGCAAGAATCGATATTACGGTTGACCCCATTACCCTGAACTGGATTTACAACAACGTTCAAAGCGACAGCGAACATTATGCAATTTTTCGTTTTAAGAATAACTGGATAGACGAAATCGTTGATTCAATCGGATTTAGGCTCCGGGGGAATACTTCGCGGGTATCGCAAAAAAAGTCTTTTAAAATCTCTTTCAATACATTTATTAAAGGAAGAGAGTTTTACGGTGTTGACAAACTGAACCTTAATGGGGAACACAATGACCCCTCGATTATTAGAAGCAAACTCTGTTTTGATTTATTCAGCGATATCGGTAAAACCGCCTCGCGGGCTAATCATGTTACGGTTTACATTAACGGGAAATACTACGGTCTATACATCTCGGTCGAACACGTTGACGATGAGTTTTTAGAAAAAAACTTTTTAGATGATACGGGTAACCTGTGGAAATGTCTTTATCCCGCAGACCTTGTGTTTATTAACAATGATCCGCTGACTTACAAAAACTTAAACAACCAGGGTCGCCCGGTCTATGAATTAAAAACAAATGAAGAAGCGGGAGATTTTTCAAATCTTGTAAGATTCATACGTGTACTAAATAATACTTCAGCGGCTGCATTCCCCGATTCTATAGAATCTCTACTTGATGTTCCCGGCACATTACAGTATTTCGCAATGAATATCCTTACGGGAAGCTGGGATGATTACTGGTCGCAGATGAACAACTACTATTTATATCACAATCCGTCAGAAAATAAATTCCAGGTTATTCCGTATGATTACGATAACTCGTTCGGAGTTGATTGGTTTAATATTAACTGGGCAAATGCAAATCCATACTCCTTCCCGAAAGTTGCTTCCGGTTACCGCCCGCTTGCAGAAAGGTTAATGAGTAACAATCAATACAGAGATTTATATACACACTTTTTATCTTTTTACAGAACTAACGTTACTTCACTGCCTTTGTGGGAGGCTCGCCTCGACAGCTTAAAAAATATGATCGCCCCGGCTGCAATTCCCGATACATTCAGAACGCTGGATTACGGCTTTTCAGTGAACGATTTTTTCGATTCATATTCAGCTTCGGGATACCAAAATCAGCACGTAAAATTCGGATTAAAACAATTTGTAAATCAAAGAAATCAATCGATACAGTCGCAACTTAATTACGTGAATGCTTCTCCGATTGCTTACGATATAAAGTTTTCTCCGGGATATCCTTCTCCAACCGATTCAATTTATGTTTACGCATCCTGTTTTAGTAATGCCGGTTTGTCCGAAGTGTCTATCCGTTTTACAAAAGAAGGGACAACGGAAGAAGAAGTTTTCCCGATGACATTCAATCCGGTTCCGAACACAAAAAAGGTTGAGGACGCTGATAGATGGATTGGGGTTATTCCTCCTTTGGGCGATGGCGGTTCCGGAAGTTTTAAAGTCTACCTGAAAGACGCACTGAATAGAACCCTTTTATATCCGCGAAAAGAAACGGTAAAAGTAAAAGCATTTAATTTTGCTGCCCAGTCTGTTGTTATTAATGAGTTCATGGCAGATAATAAGACAACCATTAAAGACCCGTCCGGGGAATATGACGACTGGATTGAATTACATAACCCAACTTCTTCTCCTGTGCTTCTAACCGGAAAGTATTTAACAGATAAACCCGGTAATTTAACTAAATGGAAATTCACTCAACCTGATTTGTACATCAATCCGGGTGAATTTTTACTCGTCTGGTGCGATGAAAACCAGAACCAACCCGGTATTCATACGAACTTTAAATTAAGTGCCGACGGTGAGTTTATTGCATTAACAGATATTGACGGTATTACAGTTATTGACTCGATTACATTTGGTGCGCAAACAAGTGATATTTCATACGGTCGCTTCCCGGATGCTTCTACAAATTATCAGTTTCTTTCACCAACTCCCGGTTATTCCAATTCAGCCTCCGGAATTGCGGATGATTTGTTACCAACTAATTTTAGCGTAACTGCTTTCCCAAATCCGTTTAATCCTACTACGACTATTCAATATTCTCTTGCAGATAGAGGCGAAGTGAGTTTAAATATCTACGACTTGCTGGGAAGAGAAATCCTAAACATAAATGAAGGAATAAAAACCGCAGGTATTTATAACTACACATGGAATGGCAAAGATGTAAACGGTATTCCCGCCGGTTCCGGGATATATATTTTACGAATCACCGGCGGTACCAGGAGCAAATCACTTAAACTGATGCTGTTAAAGTAAAGCGAATTCTATGGGTTTATTCCCAATAAAAATTCCCGGATTAGCCTGGAAATAATAAAACTATCTTTTTCTTTTCCGCGGGCGGTCTTTTTCTTTTTTTACTCTGCTGGATTTATGCTGTCTTTTCGATTCTTTCCGCTTTTCCGACTTTCGTTCTCTCCCTTTTTTCTCGGCAACTTCAAGATTGATTCCTCTTTTTTTATACTCTTTGTTTTCAAATGATTTTATTATCACTTCCGTATATTCGCTGTCGGCTTCAAAGAAGGAGAAGTTACGTAGTATTTCTATTTCGCCGATTGCAATATCTCTTGTAAAAGTAAACTCATTTATCAGAGTAATCAACGTTGCCGGTTTAATGTCGTCTGTTTTGCCGAGATTAATAAAAAATCGAGTGAACTTACCCGTTTGTTTGTTTTCTTTCACTCTGCTTTTGGATTCGGTTGGGGTTACAAGGTCGGGCAGTCTTTTATAATATTCTAAAAATCTATTGAACTCTACCGAAACAAATTTTTTAATCAGTTCCTCCCTGTCCAGCCATTGCAGCTTTTCGAAAATTACCGGGAGAAGCGGGTCTATTTGTGAATAATCAACTTCAACTTTTTCCATTCTATCAATTAGATAAAAGAGTTGTTTTTCGCAAATCTCTTTCCCGTGAGGAACGGGAAGAAATGTAAACTGCTTATTAATCTGTTTCTCAATTTGTTTTAGTTTCCCCTTTTCTTTCAAATTTGCAATTGCAATTGAGATTCCCTTTTTACCGGCTCTTCCTGTACGTCCGCTTCTGTGGGTATAAACTTCAAGCTCGTCCGGCAGATTGAAATTTATAATGTGAGTCAGATTATCTACATCCAACCCTCTTGCTGCAACATCGGTTGCAACAAGTAGTTTCAGATGTTTAATCCTGAATTTACTCATCACCTGGTCACGCTGTGCCTGCGAAAGATCGCCGTGCAGTGCGTCTGCATTATATCCGTCTTTTATTAGTTGGTTTGCAACCTCCTGCGTTTCCCTTCTTGTTTGACAGAATACTATTCCGTAAATCTCCGGGTGAAAATCCACTATTCTTTTCAAAGCCGAATATCTCTCTTTTGCATGAACCATATAACAGTAATGTTCAACGTTTTGCGCTCCCGCATTTTTTTTGCCGATTGTAATTTCTACCGGGTTATTCAAATACTTGTTTGCAATTGCAACTACTTCTTTCGGCATTGTTGCCGAAAAAAGAAGTGTGTTTTGTGTTCCCGGCGTTTGGCTCAAAATACTTTCAATATCGTCGCGGAAGCCCATATTCAGCATCTCGTCTGCTTCATCAAGAACAACGGTTTTTACTTTCGACAGGTTGATTACTTTTCTTTTCATTAAATCAAGCAGTCTGCCGGGTGTGGCGGAAACTATATGCACTCCCTTTTTTACTTTTTGAATTTGTTTTTCGATACTTGCTCCGCCGAATACTGCTGCAATTGAAATATCTTTTTTGTATTTGGCGTAACTTGTTAAATCGTTGCAAATCTGAAGACAGAGTTCTCTTGTCGGGCTAAGAATAAGAAACTGCACTTTGTTTAGCGAAGTGTCTGTATTTTGAATTAACGGGATTCCAAATGCAGCCGTTTTCCCTGTGCCGGTTTGGGCTAACCCGATTATATCTGGATTATTATCATCATTTAACAAAAGCGGAATTACTTCTTCTTGTATTGGCATCGGATGTTCAAAACCGAGCTCTTTAATTGCCTGTAATATTTTACTATCAATTCCTAATTCATCGAATATCATTTATACTTTCCGGTATTTAATTTAATTTTTTTTGATTTTGGGAGAGTTCTTTTTTGTAGTGATTGATAACTAATCAAGAGATTTGAGAGAGGAGTCCCTGCTTCCGGTTCAGTTAAAAAATTATCTTTCTTCTTCGTAATAAAAATGCCCAATTAACAGATGCAATTTACGGAAATAGATGTTCCTTAACAATTTTAAATTATTCCGCTAAACAAAGAACACATATTCCTTGCTTAATTTTCCGGCAATAAAATAACCACTCTCAATTTATTTTCACAATTACTTTTAATTTCTTCTAACTTTTCCATAATTTTTCATGTGCGATTATCTTAAAATGAAATTGTGGAGAAACTTTGATGAACCGGACATTACCTTGGTTGTTTGAGAAAAGCGTTATTAAATATCCCGGCAACATTTTGATGCGGGAAAAGATAAATGAAAAGTACGGGGGAACAACTTATAAACAAATGCAGGAACTCGTTCACAGGTTTTCTGCAGGATTGCACGTTCTCGGATTACGAAGGGGAGATAGAGCAGCTTTAATATCCGAAGGACGCAATGATTGGGTTATGAGTGAATTGGGCATTCTTTATCTGGGAGCTATTAATGTTCCTATTTCCGTAAAAATTGATGAACTGTCCGATCTTAAATTCAGACTTGCTCACTCGGGGACAAGTATGGTGATCATATCAAAACAACAACTCGCAAAGATAAGAGCA
Organism: Ignavibacteriaceae bacterium; assembly: GCA_036795455.1. Taxonomy (GTDB): domain Bacteria; phylum Bacteroidota; class Ignavibacteria; order Ignavibacteriales; family Ignavibacteriaceae; genus DAIRET01. The sequence goes on along the minus strand of DAIRET010000001.1, from coordinate 50,790 downwards.
ATAAAAAACGATCTACCTGAACTGAAGAAGATAATCTTACTCGATAAAATTGATTCCCTTGACGTTGATGAAATCTATAAAGAAGATGTTTTAATAAAAGGGAAAGAATTCTTAAAAGAAAACGAAGCTGTGTTTACTCAAATATGGCAATCGGTAAACGAAAATGATTATGCAAATATTTGTTATACTTCGGGTACAACCGCCGATCCGAAAGGAATAATTTTAACCCACAGAAATTATACTGCAAACATTGAACAATCCTCTGCGGTTCTACCGATCCCCCAATGGTATGTTTCACTACTAATACTACCATGGGACCATGCTTTTGCTCATACTGCGGGCATTTATACATTAATGGCGAACGGCGCAAGTATGGCGTCGGTAAAAATTGGAAACACGCCGCTTGAAACTTTGAAAAACATTCCTCAAAACATTAAAGAGACGCATCCGTCATTCTTGCTTAGCGTACCGGCATTGGCAAAGAATTTCAGGAAGAATATTGAAAAAGGAATCCGCGATAAAGGAAAGAAAGTCGAAAAACTTTTTAATAATGCTCTTAAAACCGCTTACGCGTATAATAAAGAAGGATGGAATAAAGGTGAAGGGATTCAAAAATTAAAAAAACCGCTGCTCATGTTTTATGATAAGATTTTATTCGGTAAAATAAGGGAAAACTTCGGTGGCAAACTCGAATTCTTTATCGGTGGCGGAGCATTGCTGGATATAGAACTCCAAAGATTTTTTTATGCACTCGGTATACCGATGTTTCAAGGTTATGGATTAACAGAAGCTGCACCGGTGATTTCTGCAAACGTACCGGTTGCACATAAACTCGGCTCGTCCGGTAAAATTGTAAAAGACCTGCTTGTTAAAATTTGCGATAACGATGGAAGAGAACTTCCTATCGGCGAAAAAGGAGAAATAGTTGTTAAAGGGGAAAACGTTATGGTGGGTTACTGGAAAAATGATAAAGCAACTGCCGAGACAATAAAAGACGGCTGGCTTTTTACAGGCGATATGGGTTACCTCGACAACGACAACTATCTTTATGTACTTGGAAGATTTAAGAGTTTATTGATCGCAGGAGACGGTGAAAAATATAGCCCGGAAGGAATTGAAGAAACTATAACTGAACAGTCTCCCTACATCGAGCAAATAATGTTATACAATAACCAATCGCCGTATACGGTTGCTCTTTTATTCCCCAACAAAGAAGCAATAGGAAGAAAGCTAAAAGAAGAAGGAGAAAATATTCATAATGAGCAGGGACAAAAAGCAGCGTTAAACTTAATACAATCCGAAATCAATCAATACAAGAAGAACGGAAAGTATGAAGGTTTATTCCCCGAGCGATGGCTCCCTTCTGCAATTGCAGTACTTGGAGAAGGATTTACCGAGCAGAATAAATTCCTAAACAGTACACTTAAGATGGTAAGAGGAAAAATTGCCGATTATTACAAAAGCAGAATTGAATATCTCTTTTCACCGGAAGCAAAAGACATTTGTAATAGTCAAAACATTACTATTATTTCAAGATGGAAGAACGGAGGATGATCCATTAGAAGAGACAAAGCATCTTAATTTATGTTTAATTTATTGAATTTTGGGAACAGACGTCTTCCTGTTATCTTTAAATAGAAATACACGAATTAACGTGATAGTACGTTTCATGTTCATATTCGCCGTTTTCCATCCTTAAATTTTTACCGTTCATCATGTAACTACCGGCATTTATCTTGTATACATGACTTCGATATAATAATATCGCTCTGACATTTTTTTATCTAATATTTTTGCGAACTCTTTTTTCAATATTAATGGAAAGATTTAAATGCTAAACAAAATCGGGATTGTATTATTTATCCTATTTTTCGTCGTAACCAATGCTGTTTCTTTTTCTCAACCGGTAAACGGAAGAACAATAAGCGGATTTGTTTACGATCAAGCTACAGGCGAAGCGCTTATCGGGGCAAACGTATTTATAAAAGAAGAGGAAACAGGAAGCAGTACTAATAACAGTGGTTTCTTTTCAGTACCTGGTTTACCGGATGGCGAATATACAATGATAATCAGCTATATCGGTTACAAAACCGAGTCTCTAAACATTTCCGTTCCGCAAAAAAAAGAACAAACCCTTACAATCAATCTTATTCCCGAAGCACTTGTTACCGGCGAAGTTGTGGTAACAGCCGATTCGGTTAAAACAATCGACAAACTATTTGTTAAACCCGTTTCTAAAATTGAATTGAATGCAAAACAGGTTAATGCGATTCCAAGAGTGATTGAAGCCGACCTGCTACGAGCATTACAAACCCTGCCGGGAATAACCGCTCTTTCTGATTTCTCCTCTGCATTGTATGTGCGCGGTGGAACACCCGATCAGAATCTTTATCTAATTGACGGCACGGATGTTTATAATCCGGAACATGCTTTCGGAATTTTTTCAACTTTTAATACAAGCGCAATTAAAAAGGTTGAAGTATCAAAAGGAGGCTTCGGTGCGGAATATGGCGGAAGACTCTCCTCTGTTTTACATGTTACAAACCTTGACGGAAACCGGAACTACTTTGAAGGAACAGCTAATGTAAGTATGTTGTCTGCATCAGCCACGCTTCAAATGCCTCTCGGTAAAATCGGTTCACTTTCCGGTTCGATAAGAAGAACCTATATCGATCAAACCTACGCTAAATGGATTAAGGAAGTGCCGGACTATTATTTTTACGATGGAAACCTAAAAGCATTTTTTGATTTGGGAGAGAGGGACAAACTATCAATCAGTTATTTTCATGGTAAAGATGTTCTTGATTTTCAGTTGGATAAAGAAAAAGAATCGTTCAGTTTTGATTATAGTTGGGGCAATACAACCGGAAGCATAAACTGGAGACATATTTTCAATCCGAAACTTTTTGCGAATATCTGGCTTACTGCAAGCGTTTTTAAATCCGATTTTGATTTTGAATCGGTTAATTTTGGTGAAAAAAATTCCATCTCCGATTATGCTGCTAAAATTGCTCTTGAATACTATTTAACGACAAAAGTAAACTTTAAACTCGGGCTTGAACAAAAAATGCTTTCCGGTTATTTAAAACAAGATTGGGAAGGGGGAAGGGTTGATGTTGAAAGAGATAGAAGCCTTTCTACCGGATATATCAGTTCTAACTTCAAACCAGCAGAATCACTTGATATCGAAGCCGGATTACGAATGCAGTATTTTTCAGCAGAAAGAAATTTCTTTAATATCGAACCAAGATTCTCCGTAAAATACAGGCTTACAGAAGAAAGCAATATCAAACTTGCAGCAGGAAAATATCATCAATATTTAAATAGAATACCGAGATTATTCTTTGCAAGTATCTGGACAACCGCCGATGAATATACAAACGCCTCAAGTTCATCTCATTATATACTGGGATACCAGAGAGCACTCGGCGCAGTCTATGAGTTTGAAGTAGAAGCATATTATAAATCATACAAAGACCTTTACGTTTTTAATCCCAACCTTGAAACCGAAGTCACACCGGGCAGTTTTGATAACGGAGGTCGCCCTGTTTATAATTCTACAAAAGGATTACTTAACCGGGGAGATGGGGAGTCATTCGGGCTTGAATTCATTTTAAGAAAAGACATTGGGGCTTTAACTGGCTGGGTTTCTTACTCTTTATCGAAAACAAATTATAGTTTTGATAAACTAAACCAAACAAATTATTTTACTCCGCGCCATGATAGAGCCTCGGTAGTAAATGCCGTATTGAATCTTGATATAAAAAGTTTTCTTGACGAAATTATGAATAGGAAACATTATAAATCATCATCAAAATGGCTGCTCGGTTTAAATTTTGTTTATGCAACAGGTCAGCCGATTACTGTTCCGGCTTCGGCTTACTATGTAAATACTCTGCCTGATTGGAATTCAATCACTGCAGGCGGAATGAATAATCCAGGGTATAATCTTTATCCCGGAACAATAAATGATTTCAGACTACCGGCTTATACAAGGATGGATATTAGTTTGACTTACGAAATCAATTATTCCGGCTGGAGCCTTGCGCCATACTTGCAGGTCTTCAATATAGGAAACAGGAAGAATCTCTGGTTTATCGATTATAATGAAGAGATAAAGGATGGAATTATTGTACAGGAAATTGATAAAGTAAATATGCTGCCTATTCTTCCAAGTTTAGGCGTTAATATTAAGTTTTAGGAGAATGAATATGAAAAAAAGTATTTTAATGCTGGCAGCGTCTGTTTTATTTTTTTCGGCATGTGGAGATCCCGAGCTGGATATTACAGGCACAACTTACGAGCCTAAAATTGTTGTTGAAGGTTACCTCTATCCCGGCGAACCGGTTACAGATATACGAATAATGCGTAACTTCAAGCTGAATACTTCAATTGATACCTCCACACTCTTTATTGATAATGCAATTGTAACAATCAACGGGGAACCACTACAGTATAATAACATAACACGAAGTTACTTCAACAACTCTATTCTTGTTGATTATAACAAATCGTACGAATTAAAAGTATCCGCCGTAGTTGACGGAACTCAGTTGAGTACATCATCGGTTACTGTTGTTCCATCACAGGGATTTAATCTGCTAACTAAAAATCTTGGTGTAAACAGGTACGGGCTGGATACACCGGAGATTAGATTTAATCCTTCTCCTTCAAGTGATTTTTACGCGTTATCTATTATACCGGACTCTGCTTCTTTAAGTAACTTTATTTATGACAACAAATTCCAGCCGGATATTAAAATCGAGGATTTGATTGAATCATTTATCAACTTCAGGTTTCAGTATGCCTATCTTCTGAATGTTTCTACAAATTCGGCAGATACAATTTCAAATAAAATTCAAGGCTATGACACATGGTTTTATTCCACTTACCGGGTTATAATTTATGCGGGCGATAAAAATTTCCGCGATTACGTTATTACTGCAAAAAGAGTTCGGGAGTTTGACGGGAACTTCCATGAACCTGTTATGAATTTTTCAGGTGATGGTATAGGAATTTTCGCTTCGGCGGTTAAAGATACCGCTTACTTTACAATTGTGCCTTGATGAAAAAGTATAAATCAAAAGTAAGTTACGGATTAATTGCCTTCATTGCTCTCGTACTTGGCGGTGTATTTGTTTTAATGCTGAGTATAAAAAGTTTTGTGGGAATGCTGATTGTACTTCTGATTGCCGGGTTTATAGTTCATTTGTTCTCAACAACTGTTTACATAGTATTGGACGGAGTTTTAAAAATAAAAAGTGGTTTCTTTTTCAACAGATCAATTAATATCAACAATATAAAAAGTATAGCGGAAACAAATGATATCGGCAGCGCCCCGGCAAATTCTTTAGATAGACTTGAAATCAGATATAATAAATACGACTGCGTAATTGTATCTCCTCAACAGAAATCTGAATTTATTGATCAACTTAAGGAGATCAATCCCGGTATACTTGTTAAATTAAAAAAGAATTAAATAGCAGTTATTTATTAAAAAGCCGGTTCATTTCATTTACAAAGCCGGCGATTTCTTCGTCTGAGAATCCTTTTTCCTTTGCGGCAGATTCAATCGTACCCCACGAAGGCTCTCCGCAAACAAGACACCGGATTCCTTTGTTCATAAGGTAAGAAACCGTACCGGAATATTCTTCAACAAGTTCTTCGATATAAGTTTCTTTAGTTATCTGTTTCCTATTCTCCATCGCTTTTCTCTGTTTGATTTTTCTTTTTGTCGGGAATAAGAAATATCGCGCCTATAATTGCACCGTAAATTGTGCTGTAATAGGGATTGCTTTGAATTGCACAAGCCCCGCTGTTGCAGCCGATAAAATAGTAGTAAGCATAACCTAGTATTGCACCGGCTGCAACGGGTAAATATTTCAAGTATTTTTTTGTTTGTATCTGCATATCAAGATAATGAACTAATTATTTTATCATAAACCATATCTTCCGGGGCGGCACCTTCAACATAATCGTTTTCATTAATCACGGTTCTTGGTACTCCCCTAACGTTATACTTATTAGATAAGTGTGGAAACTCGGTTGCTTCAACCATTTCAGCTTTAATGTTATCATTAAGATAAGCAAATTTATGCGCAGTTATTACTGCACGCGGGCAATAAGGACAGGTTGGTGTTACAAAAACCTGTAAATGCACCGGCTTATCGATTGCCTTTACTTTTTCAATAACACCGGGCGACATATTTGTTTCACCCGTTCCAACAAGTATTATGGCTTCAAGCAGCGATGTAAATTCGTAACCGGAAGGGATTCCGTAGAATCTTATTCCGAAATCTTTCCCGTTTTCATCAAGTATAACAGTTGCCGGAATTTTATCTATTCCGAATTTTTCTGTATCTGTTTTATCAACAACAAAGTTTTTTATTTCTAGTTCAATTTTATCCGTTACCCCGGATAATTCGGTCAATAATGTTCTTGTCTCTCTACAAAACTGGCATTCAAGTTCCTGAGTAAAAAACACAATCTTTACTTTTTTTGTAAGAACCGAAAAATGTTTTTGCAATTCGCTTTTCAAGTTATCATCAATAAACATATTACTTCCTTTTTTTTAACCGGTATGATGAACAAAAAACAAAAAGGATTCCCGTTGATTGTTACAATAAACAAAAAAATGGTTTCTGTTCATCTACTACTTTGTTTTGATTTTTGTTTTTTAAGTTTCAACAAAAACATCTTAAACATGTTTTCAAGAAATTTTTCGGTTCAACTTTTGGATTTAAATCACACTTACAAAAATTTTTCATCAACGTTGTGAAAAAAAATGAAAAATATTCTTGATACAACATCGAAACTCATTGACAAAAAAAAATTAAGAGTTATATTTGCACAAAAAAATTTTTTTTAGTGAGTACACAATTTTTTCTACGAACACACATCATCTGAATGTCGCATTAGCGTACAATGTGAAGCCGGAAAGCGATGCTTTCATCCAATCAGTGTCTCCAATCCGAAAGAATCCAGTAACAAATTCACAATTAATTACTCAAGATACTTTCGCAGAGTGGGATACGATGGAAACAATCAGTGCAGTTAGAGATGCTCTTTCCGTTTTTCACAATGTAACAATGATTGAAGCCGACTTAAACGCATTTGAAAAGTTTAAAGACGCATCACCCGACATAGTCTTTAACATTGCGGAAGGGTTTTTCGGTGTTAGCAGGGAGTCTCAAATTCCCGCTATGCTTGATATGTTGAACATTCCTTACACAGGTTCAGATCCTTTAACTCTTTCCGTTTGTTTGGATAAATCACGCGCTAAAGAAATACTCACTTACTACAACATTCCAAATGCAAAATTTAAAGTTGTCGACTCACTAAACAACTTAGATCATTTCAATTTAAATTTCCCGGCAATTGTAAAACCTGTTGCCGAGGGTTCAGGTAAAGGAATTTATTCTTCTTCCTTTGTAAACAACAAAAACGAATTACTAAAAGAAGTAGAAAGAATTCTTAACGAATACAATCAACCTGCATTGGTTGAAGAGTTTTTACCCGGTAAAGAATTTACTGCCGCAATTCTCGGTAATAATGAAGAAGCTAAAGTTCTTCCGCTTATTGAAATTGATTTTGCTCCGTTCCCGGAAGATTTCGTTCCGATTTATTCATACGAAGCCAAGTGGATACTTGACACAAAAGAGAATCAACTTGATATTTTTTCCTGTCCGGCAAAAATCGACAGAACGCTTGAAGAGAAAATTAAAAAAGTTTCGCTCGCTGCTTACAAAGTTTTACGCTGCAAAGATTGGAGCCGGATTGATTTAAGGTTGGATTCAAACGGGGAGCCGAACATAATCGAAATTAATCCGCTGCCAGGCATTCTTCCCGACCCAAAAGAAAATTCATGCTTCCCAAAAGCTGCAAGAGCAGCCGGGATGAATTATGAAGTGATGATCAACTCTGTTTTATTTGCAGCGGCAAAAAGGTACGGACTTGTATGAAAACGGAAAAGAAAATTTTGGTTTGCTACAATGCGCCGGTTAGTTACTATTCCGTTTATAACGGGAAACCGAAAACAAACCCGGATGAAATTGACGATATGTCTGAAAGTAGTTTTGAAAGAGAGTTACAAATTATTGTTGAGTCTCTATCAAACAGTTTTTTTGAGGTTGATACTTTTGCGGTTACAAGCAATATTTATTCACTAATCGAAAAAGTAAACCGGTACGCACCCGATGTTATCTTCAATTTTGTCGAGTCCGTTGAGGGAGTCTCTTCATTTGAATCATACATCGCCGGCTTGTATGAACTGCTATTGGTTCCATATACAGGAAACAAACCGCAAACTTTATCCAATTGTCTGGATAAATCAAAAACAAAAGAGATTCTCGGCTCTTCAGGTGTTCTTATTCCCGGTTACCAGGTTTTTCGCAGCGGTAAAGAAATTGCGGGCGACACTTTTATTTTAAATTTCCCGGTAATTACGAAACTTCTAAACGAAGATGCAAGTATCGGGATTTCAGAAAACTCGGTTACAAACAATTTAACCGATTTAATAAAACAAGTTGAGTTTTTGACTTCTACATACAACCAGAGCGTTTTAGTAGAAGAATATATCGACGGGAGAGAATTTAATGTTGCCGTTTTAGGCGATTCTACATTGCCTATTTCGGAAATTGACTTTTCCGGTTTACCTTCCGGTTTACCGAAGATTGTAACCTACGAAGGGAAATGGATTGCCGACAGTATTTACTATAAACACACAAATCCCAGCTGCCCGGCAAAGATTAATAAAGTTTTGAAAAACAGAATTGAAAAAACAGCATTGGCTGCTTACAAAAATTTACAGTGCAGAGATTATGCACGCGTAGACATAAGGTTAAATAGAGATAACACTCCTTACGTAATAGAAGTAAATCCGAACCCGGACATATCAACCGATTCGGGATTCTTTAGAGCGGCTTCCGCAGCAGGAATGGATTACAAGGAACTATTAAACCGCATAGCTAATTTCGCAATTAAAAGAGGACAACGTGATTCGCAGGCTAAAGTCGTCTGACAGACCGGCAATTGAAAGCATATTAAAAAGAACGGCTCAGTTCAATACCGATGAAGTAAATGTTGCTCTCGAACTGATTGACATTACGCTTAACTTCCAGGCACAAACGGATTACAACGTTTTTGTACTTGAAGATGAAGGAAAAGTTTTGGGTTATCACTGTACCGGCAGAAGACCAATGACTGATGCTGTTTACGATTTATACTGGATAGTAGTTGACCCCGATACGGCAGGAAAAGGTGTTGGAGGTAAACTGCTTCAGCATGCTACAGAGTTTGTTAAAGAACAAAAAGGAAGATGGCTTCTTGCAGAAACCTCTTCCAAAGAAACTTATGAGAAAACAAGATTGTTCTACACAAAATATAATTTTAACATAATTGCCCGGATAGACGACTTTTATTCAGCAGGCGATTCTTTATTGATCTTTGGAAAACGTTTATAGATAATATATAAGGTGATTTAATGGAACTCTGGCAACAAATGATTCGGGACAGTATACACACTGTCGATCAGCTAACAGACAAATTCGGTATAGATAGAACTGTTGCTGAAAGCCTCAATGAGTTTTTTCAGGTAAGAATTAATCCATACTATCTTAGTTTGATAAAATATCCCGGCGACCCGATATGGCTGCAATGCGTACCCGATATTAAGGAACTGCAGGATATGGATGCAGACGAAGACCCTCTCTTTGAAGATGCTATGAGTCCAGTTCCTAATATTACACACAGGTACCCGGATAGAGTTTTGTTTCTTACAACAAGCCAATGCGGTTTATATTGCCGCTTCTGTACAAGAAAAAGAAAAGTCGGCAACTCCGAAAAAATCTCAATGAAGGGACTTGAAGCTGCTTTTAAATATATCGAAAAGCACACCGAGATCAGAGACGTTATAATGTCCGGCGGCGACCCGCTGATGCTTACAGATGTAATGCTCGAAAAGATTTTAAAAAGATTGCGTTCTATTCCTCACGTGGAAATTATCAGGATCGGTACAAAAATGCCGTGCGTACTTCCGCATAGAATAACTTCCAAACTTTGCGACATTCTTAAGAAGTACCACCCCATTTATATTAATACGCATTTCAATCACCCGTGGGAAATTACTCCCGAAAGTAGTAAAGCGTGCGAAATGCTTTCAAACGCAGGATGCCCCGTAGGTAACCAGATGGTTTTGATGAGGGGAGTAAACGATAACCCCGCAGTAGTTAAAGAATTAATGCAAAAACTACTCAGAATTAGAGTTCGTCCCTACTATATGTATATGGCTGACGAAACAAAAGGGGCAAACCACTTTAGAACATCAATTCAAAAAGGACTTGAGATTATCGAGAACCTGCGCGGCTGGACAAGCGGTTTGGCAATTCCTCACTTTGTAATTGATGCACCCGGCGGTGGAGGGAAGATTCCTATTTTGCCGGATTATGTTGTTCACCTTGACGAAGAAAGAATAGTACTTAGAAACTATAAAAACAATATTTACGGCTACAAAAACGTTGCAGAAACAGAAAAACTTCCGGCTGTTCAAAACTATTCTATTGATAAAAGGAAAAACGGGAAAGGCGCTAACCGGAAAAATTCGAGTCCGAGAAAAATTAGTGTGCCGGACCTTGCTGAAATTGAACTATAGCATAAAACCGTTTTTTTATACGAAATCCGTTTCTTTGCCGGTATTTAGTAACTATTTGGTTGAAGCACCCTCCGAATTAAGGCGGGTGTTTCTTTTTTCAGACTCTTGAATCTTAATAACCTGAGATTTATTTTAAGTACAAAAAAAAATTAAAGTTGAAGCCCAAGAATTTATATAAAGCCGTTCTCCTTTTTTTCCTTCTAATTGTTTTTTACAATCAAGCGGTTTCTCAAACATATCTCGAAAAATTTAACCTCCTGGATGTTGAACACGGGCTGTCTCAAAGCACCGTGTATGCAATCACACAGGATAGTGCCGGTTTTATGTGGTTCGGTACGCAGGACGGTCTTAATAAATACGACGGTTATTCTTTCACTGTTTATAAACACGATAGGTTTGACTCCTCAAGCATCAGCAATAATTTTGTTACTTCTCTGTTTGTTGACAGCAAGGGAAATATTTGGGCGGGAACAAGCGGCGGACTTAACTTACTGCTGCCGGATCAAAAAAGCTTTAAAAGGTATGTCTCCAATCCTTCAATTAAAAATTCGATAAGCGATAATGTAGTAAATGCAATTGCAGAAGATAGCGCCGGTTATCTCTGGATCGGAACACAAAACGGCGGGATTAACAGATTGAATGTCGCGACAGGAGAAATAACCGTATATAAAAACATTCCTTCAGATTCCCTTTCTCTTTCGGGGAATTGTGTGCGTACGTTATTCGTGGACAGCAAAAATAATTTATGGATCGGAACTGACGGACAGGGATTGAACTTATTTGATAGAAAATCGAACTCTTTTGTTACTTATAAATTCAACCCGCTGAATAGTAGCTCCCTTTCTTTTAATAGTGTATTTCAAATTGAAGCACTTAATAAAGATAGATTACTTGTAGCTTCATTCGGCGGCGGTATAAATATACTTGATACCCGTACCGGAGAGTTTGATCATTCATTGATTCACCCCGAAGACCGCGATGCAATCAAATTAAGAAATAGTGTCCCTTTAGCCATGGTTCACCTGCGCAGCCTTGTTACTACTACTACACTATCAAAAGAGGGGATCTTGTGGTACGGAACAATTTCGGATGGTTTGTACAAAATTGATTTGAAAAATAATTCGTCAAAATCATTTAGAGAGGTTAGAGGAGATAAACACGGTCTTGCTTTCAACGGCATAAGGTCTCTCTTTTATTCTAAAAACGGCATTTTATGGATCGGTACTAACGGCTCAGGAATAAACACCTATTCCCCCAATTCAAAAAAATTCAATACTATACTGCCCCGTATAGAAAATGCGGGAACGCTTTCTTTTTCAAGTATACGATCTATATATGAAGATGAATCGGGCAGACTGTACATCGGCGGTTATTCGGGATTAAATATAATCGATAGAAAAACAGGTAAAGTTGAAGACCCTTTCGGTTCCCAGTACATCGTTTATGTTATCAGGGAAGACCCGGATAATCCCGAACGATATTTACTTTTCGGTACCGAAGGTGGGGGACTTTTAAAATATGATAAAGCAACGGGGAATTTATCGCGATTTAACATTTCTTATAAAAGAGATGGGGCTACTCTTTCGATCTATTCGGTATATGCAATACTACCGGAAGCCGGAGGCAGATATTTACTCGGGACAGAGTCGGGATTGGTTGAGTATGATGCGAATTCTAAAAATTCGGTTTTTTACACTACTGACGCAGCAAACCCGAATTCAGTTAATCCCGGAAGACTTAGGGCTATACTTAAAGATAGTTTCGGTGAAATATGGGTTGGAACCGACATAGGCGGTATCAGTAAATTTGACAGGGAAACAAAAAAGTTTACACGCTATACGCACATAATTAACGATCTTAATAGCCTAAGCAACAACAGGATAAACACATTTTTTGAGGACAGCAAAAGACGTTTATGGGTCGGGACATCAACGGGGTTGAATCTTTACAACAGGGAAAACAATTCGTTTACCGTTATCACGGAGAAAGAAGGATTGCCAAATAATGTTGTTTATGCAATTCTTGAAGACGATAACGGAAATCTTTGGCTGAGTACAAATAAAGGACTTTGCTGCTTTAATTACGAGTATATGTCCTTTAGCAATTACGATTACATTGACGGATTATCTGAAAACGAATTTAACTCGAGTGCATACTTTAAAAATCAGAAGGGAGAACTCTTTTTCGGCAGTTTAAAAGGCGTAACCTATTTCCATCCCTCGGAAATAAGCCACAATCCATATGTTCCTCCGCTTGTATTTACAAAATTCTCATTGTTTAACAAAGAAGTGATTCTTGACCCGCACATTTCAAAAAGAGAAAGAGTTGAACTATCTTATAGCGACAACCTTATTGCTTTTGAATTCTCAGCATTAAATTATGACCAATCTGCCAAAAATAGATACTCATATACTCTTGAAGGTTTTAGCGACGGCTGGATTGATCTCGGGACAAAGCGTGAAATTACATTTACGAATCTTGATCCCGGTACATATGTATTAAAAGTAAAAGGCTCGAACAATGACGGAATTTGGAACGAAGAAGGAATTCAACTTAAGATAATTATTAACCCTCCCTTTTGGGCAACTTTATGGTTTAGAATACTGCTTGTACTATTTGTTCTTTCGGTTATTTGGGGCGGAATTCAGATTAGAATACGAACCGTTGAAAAGCAGAAAGAAATACTTGAACAGGTTGTTAAAGAAAGAACTTCTAAACTTGAAGAAAGCCGGATTCAACTGAAAGAAGCGAACGAAACAAAGGATAAATTCTTCTCTATTATCGCACACGATTTAAGGAATCCTTTTCAAACACTGCTCGGTTTCTCGGAAATTTTACTTGAAGATTTCGATGCCCTTTCGGATGAAGAGAAACTTGACTTGATAGGGGAAATTTCCCATTCCTCGAATAATGCACATAAACTGCTAAACAACCTGCTGCAGTGGTCAAGGTCGCAAACAGGTACAATACCCTTTTCGCCGGAAAACATAAATCTCCGTGAATTGTTTGAAACCGAACTGCTTGTCTTAAAAACATTCGCTATTAAAAAGAATATCTGCATTAACTTCTTCCCGAATCCGGTAACAACCGTTTTTGCCGATAGAGATATGATGGCAACTGTTTTTAGAAATCTTGTTTCGAACGCAATTAAATTCACAAAACCGGACGGAGAAGTTACAATTACAATGACCGAAAGGAATGGAAGAGTAGTTGTATGCGTTATTGACAACGGGCTCGGAATGTCCGATGAAAAAAGAGAAAGTATTTTTAACCTTGATGCCGGACATTCCACTGCGGGGACAAACGGCGAACAGGGAACCGGTCTCGGATTAATTCTCTGTAAAGAATTCGTTGAAAAAAATAACGGAAAAATCTGGGTTGAAAGCAAACTTGGAGAAGGAAGCTCATTCTGTTTTTCCGTTCCCAAAGAAAAGAAAGATTAATCCTCTCCAAGCCGGTCACTTTCCCGAACGTAATTGAATCATCTTTCTCTTTAAACACCCTGCGGGAGAGTGGACTCCCGCAGGGTGTTTAAATTGTGTCTTTATAGCTTACTTCATCAACACAAACTTCTTTGTTGATGTGAAACCTTCTGTTGCTAATTTATAAATGTATATTCCGCTTGGAAGGGCTGTACCGGTAAATTCAACTTCGTGGTAACCGGCTGAAATTGATTTATTCACAAGTGTTTTAACTTTCTCACCGATTATGTTATAAACTTCAAGTACTACTTTTGAATCTGTAGGTAAACCGAATTTTATTGTTGTACTCGGATTAAATGGATTCGGGTAATTTTGTTCCAATGTATATTCTGTAGGTAGAGACGTTACATGTAACGTCTCTACAATGATTTCATCACTGTAGGAGAAACCGCCATCGTTATCTATTTGCTTTAATCTGTAACTTATCGAACTTGCGCTGAGCGGAATCGAAGCGTCAACAAATGAATACTCTTTTACCGAATTTGAATTCCCATTCCCATCAACAAAACCAACTTTCTCCCACGTTTCTTCTGAACGCTGACCGCTGACTACTGAACGCTGAATTTCAAATCCATAGTTATTCACTTCCGTAGCAGTTTGCCAGTTGAGCACTACTTTGTTTTCAACCGTGCTTGCTGTAAACGAAGTGAGTTCTACAGGTAAAGGACTGTTTTTATCGCCTGCTGTCCATAATGAAAATCCACCAATACCCGTTAATGTAATTGTGTTATTATCAGAATCCAAAGTTCCTAACATCCCCGTCCAGTTTGTTCCGTCTGATGATTTGAACAGACCTAAATTTGCTTCAGTTACTCCGTTTAATTCATCATCATGATAATTGAAAACCAATGTAGCACTTAAATCGGTGTTATTTGTTGGTACAATATTATAATATCTTAAAATACTGTTTTGATGCGCCGAGTGCCCTCGGGTGATGGTAGTACTGCCCATATTCGCTGTTGTTGTTATTTTTGCCCCGAGACCACCAACGTTTTGTCTGTCAATATTCGACAAATTTCTTGTTGTAGTTATTGTGCCGGTTGATCCATAAAACCTATAATTGCCTTCCGATAAATATCCGCTTGTACCAAGTGTAATATTGTTGCTTCCGAAGTTTATATCTTTCTCTAAAACTATTGTCCCGTTTGCTGTAAAGCCGGTTGAAACGGTTGGGGTTGCAGTTGAGGAGAAGAGAATAGAATTTAATTCGGGACTCCCCGATAAAGCTGCATCATAAGTTGTAACATTATCTAAAGTCCATTTATAAATCCCGACACTATTACCGGCGGCGGGAACACCGCTGCTCCAATTTGCTGCTGTTGACCAATCTGAACTTTCACTTCCAATCCATGTATTAAAAGCGGATGATGAAACCCAGTCTGTTGCAGCATCCATATTTGTTAATGTTCCATTATATCCGTTACCGGTCATATCGTAAAGAGTTGTTCCGTCATATTGGTCAAATCTGTAGTAAGCAACTAGTCCAGTTTCATTTCCAGCTAAAGTTTTCATCATATTTTCACGGATTTCTGCCCCGGTTCTAACTGAATGCCAGATACGTACTTCATCTATTTGTCCTGGAAACCAATATCTGGTGGAATTGTCCCCATAAAGATGTCCAATCTGAAAGTGCGGTCCACTTGGATTTTGGTTAATGGATCCGCTTGCATCTATAATTCCGTTTACATACAAGGTAATGTTAGAACCATTTTTTACAGCCGCAACATGTGTCCAATTACCGGTATTTACATTCGTACTACCTGTTATTGCTTGCCATCCTGTTGCATTGATTCCAAATTGCAATTTCCCTTCATTAACCCTAAGTTCTATTGCATTTGGAGTATCCCATGACATTATTTCCCGCTCCGTAGCATTACTTGTCGTTTTTATCCAGGCTTCAAGTGTGAGTGTAGAGTTGTTGTAAGGCGGCTTCCCGTATTCAAAATCAACGTAATCGTTTGTACCATCAAAATCCAACGCCTGCCTTGAACCGGCAAAAGCACCTGAGGCTTTCCAGGTCGCGCCGCTAATTGCACCATTGTTTGTACCGCTTGTTTGGTTATCTGTTAGCGTTGTTCCGCTGCCGTTACTCATCTTGTAATACGCAACAAGATTGGTCTCGGTTCCGGCAAGTTCCTTATACATATTTGCTTTGATTTCTGCTTCGGTGCGGACAGTGTTCCATAGACGAATCTCATCCATATAGCCCCCAAAATGGTTTTCATTTATATTGTACCAGGGAGCTTTACCGACGATTAGTAAACTAGTCGTCGCGATATCCCACGCATCGGATGCTTTTTCCTCAATTTTTTCTCCATTAATGTAGAGGATTAACTTGTCACTGCGTTTCCACGTCATAGCCACGTGAGTCCACTCATTCGTAGGGATTGTACCATTATTAATTTGTGTCCATTCCTTATTACCAGAATTATGGATTGCTTCGGCGAAAACAGTATTGTCGGACGTAATACCTAATGACCAGCCTTTCCCCGCACTATTAGGATAAGCCTGTCCTATTAATTTAATATCTCCGGAATTAGTTTTGTAAATCCACATCTCCGCCGTAAACTCAGTAAAATCCAGTGAAGAATGATCGGGAACGGATACATAATCATCTGTTCCGTCAAATATAAGTGCATACCCTCCATTTTGCGAGTATGCTGTTTGAATTAAAAAAAATGCAAGAAGAAAAAGTATAGTTTTTTTCATGTTGTTTATCCTTATTGGTAAAAAATGTTTGTGTTTAAATGCACTTTTAACGTTCTAATTATCGAAATAATTTTCTGTTTATTTAGAGGAAGATGAAAAAATATTTTTGAGCGATTACGGGGTTAAAAAACAAGGGTAATATTTTCAATGCAATTGCTATTTTTGCGCATCAATCTGGAGTAATAATGAAATCCATCTCTTTGCTGCTTGTAATTGTGGTTTTTATTGCACATGAACTTTCCGCTCAAAAAGTTTTTTCCGTCGATTATTCACACCAATCGGATGTAAAAGTGTTTGTCGTCAAGTATGAACACCAGGCAGACCTAAAAGTATTTAAGGTTAGCTATGAACATAATGCCGGTACGAACGACGGGAAATGGTTTTTCATGAAATACAATCATCAAGCTGAAAAGAAAATATTTTTTGTTGAGTACGAACACCAGGCGGATTTGAAAATCTTCTTTGTAAAGTATGAGCATCAAGCGGGCTGGCGGAATAAATCAAAAATGCACTTGATGTACTGATCACTCTTTCCGAATAAAAATTTTTAGTGCCGCTCTAAAAACTAAACTAATTCGCTATATTTCCGTAGCTCTTTAAATCTGTAATTACTTTTAAGGCTTGATTTTTTATCATGTTAAAGGCTTAAGAAAAATGAAAAGACGGACAATCGGAATAAAAGAAAAACTGCCGGTAATAAAAACGTTACCTCTCAGTTTTCAGCATCTTACCGCCATGTTCGGCGGAACGGTTCTCGTTCCTATCCTGCTTGGTATTGATCCCGCAATTGCTTTGCTAATGAATGGAATCGGAACGCTAATATACTCTTATTTTACACGAGGCGGAATTCCTGCATACCTCGGTTCAAGTTTCGCTTTTATTTCTCCTACTCTATTAATTATATCTATCGGTGGCGGCTACAACGATGCACAATCCGGTTTTATTTTCTTCGGATTGTTTTTTATTATCATGTCGTTCGTAGTTAAAAAATTCGGAATAAAATGGATCGATATTGTAATGCCTCCCGCTATTATGGGAAGTGTCGTTGCAATTATCGGGCTTGAACTTGCACCATTGGCGGCACAGCAATCCGGGCTGGCGCCGTTTTTAACCGAAGTGGGAAACGTTGTACAACCTTTTCAAATTAACCATAACGTAATCATCGTTTCTATTTTTACATTGGTTGTCGGAATGATCGGCTCGGTATTGTTTAGGGGATTCTTTCAGATAATTCCAATTTTAAGCGCAATTGTTGCCGGTTACGTTCTTGCTTTGTTTATGGGGATGGTAGATACTGTTTCAATAAGTAATGCAGCATGGTTTTCAATTCCGGAATTTCATTCTCCTGTTTTCAGCATTAAAGCTATTCTTATCATAGCTCCAGCATGTCTTGTTGTTCTTGCGGAACACATAAGCCATTTAATTGTTACGGGAAAAATTACTGAATCAGATTTAATGAAAGAACCGGGACTGCATCGGTCGCTGCTCGGCGATGGTGTGAGCAACGTACTTTCGGGATTCACAGGCTCAACCCCCAATACAACATACGGAGAAAACATCGGCGTTCTTGCTATTACACGTGTTTATTCGGTTTGGGTGATAAGAATTGCAGCTCTTCTTGCAATCTGTTTTTCTTGTATCGGAAAAATTTCTGCAGCAATACTTACTATTCCAACCCCTGTAATGGGCGGAATAACAATGCTTTTATTCGGGGTGATTGCCGTTCAGGGTTTTAGAATTTTTGTAGATCAAAAAGTTGATTTCAGCAAAAATAAAAACATGGTTCTCGGTGCGGTTACGTTTATAATCGGCGTTAGCGGGGCAAGCATTAATATCGGCTCGGTTCAATTGAAGGGAATGGCATTTGCCGCAGTAAGCGGAATTATTTTATCTATCTTTTTTCACCTGTTTGAAAAGTTCGGCTGGATGAATGAAGACAACTCCGACAAAAAGGAATAAAATTATGAAGAGTGATTTGGAAGTTTTTGCAAACGGAATGCGTTTTGAAAACCCGTTTATACTGGCTTCGGCTCCTCCAACATCAAGCGGAGTACTAATCGGGAAAGCATTTGATTTGGGATGGGCTGGCGCCGTTACAAAAACAATACACGATGAGGATGTGAGCAACTCCAATGTTTCTCCCAGACTAAGCATTCTCAAAAACAACGGCTCAATAATCGGTATGGAAAATATTGAAATGGTATCTGAGAAACCGATTTCATACTGGTTAAAAGAAATTCGTAACATCAAGGATGAATATCCCGAAAAAATTCTTATCGGCAGTATTATGGGGGCAAAAGGGGTTGATTCATGGCAGAAGATTGCGAAGCGTGTTTCGGATGCCGGGGCAGATGCTTTAGAGCTTAATTTCTCTTGTCCGAACGGTGTAAATGCACAAGGCTCCGGTATTGCAATAGGGCAGGACGTTAATACTATTGAACAAATTGTCGCCGGGGTAAAGAGAGTAACGGGCATTCCCATAATAGTAAAACTTACACCTAATGTAACAGACATTGCAGCTTCCGCAAAAGCTGCATTAAAGGGGGGCGCAGATGGTATATGTTCAATCAACACTGTTTCGGTATTAATCGGAATTGATATCGAAACATTAACACCTCTTCCAAGCATTGACGGTTATTCTACTTTCGGCGGGCTATCCGGCACATGTGTTAAACCGATCGGATTAAGGTGTGTTGCTGAAATTGCCAAATCCGTTGATCTTCCTATTTATGCGGTCGGTGGTATTTCCAACTGGAAGGATGCTGTCGAATACCTGGCGGTAGGCGCAAGTGTTGTGCAAGTGTGTACGGAAGTTATGCTGAAAGGATTTTCAATTATCGACGAATTGAAAAAAGGATTGAAAAATTATTTAGCTGCGAAAGGGTTTTCTTCTGTTGAAGAAATTAGGGGGAAAGCTCTCAGAAAATTGACTAACCACATGTCATTAAGCAGAAGTTACAAAGTAATCGCAAGTATTGATCAATCTGAATGCATCGTCTGTGGAACGTGTATTCAAATTTGTAAGGAAGCCTCTAATAATGCGATTTATGAAAATAACTATTTTGTTAATGTCAATCCATCCCTTTGTTGCGGATGTTCTTTGTGCAGTTTTGTCTGTTCCGAACAAGCGATAATGATGGTAGAGGTTTCATAGAACGATACTATTGCTATTTTCCCCATATCGTATAATAATAGGATGGATAAGAACAGAGAGCCAATTACTAATAGTGAGTTTGCATAAAAATATTTATCGATACATCGTTTTTATTGAGGAGTAAAATGGGAAATGATAATTCGGTAATGGGTTATATCCACCTTTACACCGGAAACGGAAAAGGAAAAACTACAGCTGCAATCGGGCTTGCAGTTAGAGCTGCGGGAGCCGGCAGAAAAGTATTTATTGCTCAATTCGTAAAGGGAATGCACTATGCAGAACTTGATTCGCTTAAATGCTTCCCCGAAATTGAAATTAAACAATTCGGACTTGATTGTTTTATAAAACAAAAACCGACCGAAAAAGATATTGAAGCGGCAAGAGTAGGCTTAAATGAGGTTACAGCGGCAATCGGAAATAACTCTTACAATATTGTTATTCTTGATGAAATCTGTATTGCACTCTTCTATAATTTATTCGGAGTTGATGAGGTTTTATCATTACTAAAAAACAAACCTGAACAGATGGAGATCGTTTTAACAGGGCGTTATGCACCAAACGAATTAATTGAAATTTCCGACCTTGTTACTGAAATGAAAGAGATTAAACACTACTACACTAAAGGAGTGCAGGCAAGGGAAGGAATTGAGTTTTAGAAACAAAGTAGCTGGTGATTGTCAGATAAGAATTAGTGTTGATTCGTGTTATTCGCGGCAACTCTTTTTTTGCCACAAATGACATGAATGCCCGCTAATCCTATTACTTCTCTCGCTCTCTTTTAATAACTTTTGCAATCATGTAGTTCTGTTTATTTTTGCCGGTTGTTTTTTAATTCTTTCAAAGGGTAACTATGGAATGGCTTTATCTTTTTATTGCCGGCTTAATGGAAATAGGCTGGCCTCTCGGACTAAAATTATCTCAAACAACAGGGAATAAATTCTGGTGGATTATTTTCGCTGTGTTTTGTATGGGCGCAAGCGGGTTATTCCTGTGGCTGGCTCAAAAATCAATACCTATGGGAACGGCTTATGCAATATGGACGGGTATTGGTGCAATCGGTGCTTTTGTAGCGGGTATTTTGCTTTTTAAAGATGCGGCGTCTGTAGTTCGTATAGTCTCCGTTACATTTATTGTAATCGGTATCGTCGGATTAAAACTTGCACAGTCTTAAGAAACAACAGTTTCATATAATGGAACTAATTCATATGTTTAAAGCGTTGTGTTTCAATAATAATTAATAGTTTTAAGGAGTATCAAATGAAGAAAATTTTTTCAATACTGTTCGTCTCAATCATTCTCTTTTCTATTCCGGTAGATGCCCAGCAGGAAGCGCCATCAGGCGAAGAAATGAAAGCATGGATGGAATATATGACCCCCGGCGAAATGCATAAACAACTTCAAAGTCAAGAAGGTGAATGGAATACCAAAATTAAAATGTGGATGACTCCCGGCGGCGAGCCAATGGTAAGCGAAGGCACCACGATTAACAAAATGATTCTCGGCGGAAGATATATGAAGTCTACTCATACAGCAATCACAATGGGAATGCCGATGGAGGGATTGAATCTAACCGCTTTCGATAATGCAAAAAAAGAATTTATCTCTATTTGGATGGACAATATGGGAACCGGTGTTATGGTTGCAAGCGGTCCTTTCGATGAAGCCACAAAAACAATTACATTAACCGGGAAAATGGTTGACCCAATTACAGGAAAAGACCTCCCCGTTAAAGAAGTAATAAAACCGATTGATGAGAAACATCAGATTTTTGAACTCTATATGGAACATGATGGGAAAGAGTTTAAGTCGATGGAAATCGAATACATTCGCAAATAGAAATTTATAATAGTAGCCCCGGGAACTAAGCCGGGGCTATCGTTTAAAGCATTTTATCTAAAAAAGATTTCAACCGGGGCTTTAGGAGGATTTACCTCAATGGAATTGTGCCTGGTACATTTAATATTTCTTCAGCTTTTTATCCGGTTGATTTCTACTTTGCATTCGTTTCTGAAATCGTAAAAGGCATTCAGTAAAAGTGCCTTTTTAAACAGCTTTAAATCACTTCTTTTAATTTCGGCTTCCGATATTTCTCCCTCTTCAATCAATTTTTCTCTTTTTGTCCCTTTAAGCAATGGTGTATTCGGTGTTAGCCATTTTTCACCGTCAAAAAAAGCGATATTCGTGAATGAAGTGTCGGTTACAAAACCATTCTTGACAATTAAAATATCATCGCTGTCATTCTTTTGCTGCAACAATAAATTCAAATCGGTTCGGTCAACGTACTTGAACTTATAATCTATTTCATCGCACTCAACAATTTGCAGGGTTTTTATTTCTTTGAACTTGTATTGGTCAAACTCAATTTTTCGGATTGCTTTATCATAAATTACTCTGCATTTGTAAAACCCGTTATCTATTGCAGCCGGAATTGTTATTACATCGTTCAGATCTATAAAATCAAATTTATTGAAAAGCTGTTTCCTGGTTTCATTCAACCGCCGGTTGTGAAACACAATGTTGTATAGTTTCCTTTCAAATACTTTAATTGATTCAAATAATTGGGACATAAACTTTATCTACCATTTCATTGTATTCTTTTTTTACATCGCTGAATGAAGTAATTCCGCCGCCGCTTTTATAAATCAATTCCTTACCGGATTTTTCAATAAACCGTATCATAACTGCGCTATCGAGATTTTTTCCATCAAAATAACCGAATATCCCTGTATAAAAACCTCTTTTATAATCTTCCGCTTTTTTTATTATTTCAACCGTTTTCTTTTTCGGCGCCCCGCTAATAGAGCCTGCCGGAAGTAAACTCGTAATTATCTCGCCGATATTTTCAGCATAGTTTCCATCAAGGATGCCCGATATTTTCGAACTTACCTGCAGCAATTCTTTTTGATTTGTTTTTATCTTTTCAATGTACCTGAACTTTTCAACTTTTACCTTTTTTGAAACAATACTCAGATCGTTCCTGATTAAATCCACAATTGTATTATGTTCGGCTTTTTCTTTTTCATCATTCAAAATAATTTCCGAAGCACCCGGTATTGAAGCATCAATAGTTCCTTTCATCGGGAAAGAATAAATCTTCCCCTTGTTTATTCTTACAAAACTCTCTGGAGAGAAAACGACAAATTTATTTTTATAGATTAGTTTATACTTAGCGCGTGAAAAATGGAAAATCTCCTTCAGCTCAAGGTTTGTTTTAACCGGGGTCGGAAAAGTTAAGTTGACGAGAAATGTGTTTCCCGCATTAATTTCTTTCTTTACACGGCTAAAGGCTTTCCTATAAGCAGCAAACCCAACCGGTGATTTATCAAACAGGATTGAACCGGGTTTATGATTTGCCGGTTTATAGTTTTTAATACCGTTAATGTTGAAAAAAATCCCGCTGGTATTACCATCCGGTATTTTAATCAACAGATAATTTTTCTGCTCAAAGTCGACAATAAAAAGAACCGGGGTTTTTGTTTTCCCTGCAAGGTTCATTTGCTTTATGAATTCGTTTTTTCTCATACGGATTGTGATTTATTATTACTTTGCAGCACAAATTTATTAAATATTTTGCAATTGAGGATATGAGAATTCTTCTTGTTGACAACTACGATTCTTTTACGTTCAATTTGGCTCAACTTGTTGAAGAGTGCGGTTGTACCGAACTTGATATTTTGAAGAATGATAAGATCAATTTAAAAAAAGCAATCCGGTATGACGGCTTTCTGTTTTCTCCCGGTCCCGGACTCCCTAAAGATTCCCCGGTAATGAAGCATCTAATTGAAGAATACGGAAGCAGTAAAAGCATACTCGGAATCTGCCTGGGACATCAAGCAATCGGAGAAACTTTCGGAGCGAAATTAAAAAACCTCAAAAATGTTTTTCACGGCGTATCAAAAAAAATAAACATAACAGAATCCAATTACCTTTTTAAAGGTTTACCCGCAACGTTTGACGCCGGTTTATATCATTCATGGATTGTATCGAAAGAGAGATTCCCATCATGTTTGAAAATAACCGCAATGTCGGGTGATGGATACATCATGGGTATTTCGCATATTAAGTACGACATACACGGTGTTCAATTCCACCCGGAATCGATAATGACAAAAACCGGAAAGACAATCATCAACAACTGGCTTAAAGGAGAATAATATGTTATCGAAATCTCTTTAATATATGGTTTCAAATTAGATTTTTTAAATAGAACTCAATCAAGCCAAACATCAGTTATCCACTTTTCTACCATTGTTTTATGAAGAATTTTTCCTATTACTCTGTATTTAGAATCTGCAAGTGGATTATTTCCTTCTAAACTCTCTTTCATAACGCCGATTTCAGGTTTATAGTAATTTGAATGTACAAACGAAATCTCTTCCCCGTCATTTACGATAAACCCAACATGAATATCAAGTCCCACTATATATAGACCTTTGCCGGAAGTTGAGATATAATCTATAACTTCTTTAACCGGACGGTTTCTAAATTTTTTAACATCTTTGTTCAGTTTCAAAATAATAGCTTCCGAAGCAAGCTGAGCCCACTTAACACGCGGCAGTTTAAAACCGGCATGTTCAAGAATAGTAGTTACAAAGTAACCGCAAGCAATCTTTCCTTTTTGCGGGATAGTGGTAGTACCATTGAAGTCCCATTTTGTATTATACCATGCCGGGAAAATTTCGTTAACTATCTTATCAAATAAAAACTCTTGAGCTGCCGAAAGAAGAGAATCTTTATTGTTGGCGGAAGAGTAAATTGAGGCAAGTTCTGTTCTCTTCGTTTCTATGTTAGTGATCACTTCATCATAATTTTGAGGGAAGATTGCTACTGTTCCAAACGTAAAAAGAAAAAAAAGTATTCCTCCAATATTTCTCAATATTTGAGGACTATGATTTGTTTTAGGTTCAACTCTGTTCATTTGTGCTAAGAATTTGAATCAGCAATTAGAAACTAATGCTGTATTAATACCGGTACCAGCTAAAGAAAATATTTTCTTTATGAGCAAATGGAATTATTTCACTTCGACAATAGTATATGTTATCGGTTTTGCCATCTCGAATGCTATCGGGATAATTTCTTTTCCTTGATTGTAATCCCAATACTTATTTTCGGGACAATTTCTTCTGAATCCGACGGTATGAAGAATATATAACTGCCAACCGGGTTGAGCCATCGAAAGCCAGGAACCTACGTCTCTTTGAATATCATTATTCTCGGTATCATCCCAATTTACAGCAGAACTATTCCAGTCACGAATTCCACCGGTTGTATTAAATTGAATAAAACAAAGAGGTTTATTTTGGTGAAGCATTTCTTCCGGATTTGCTGGCCATTTTTCGAATAGAACATTACCGACCGGATCATGGCTGGAATAAATTTTCCAGTAAACCTGTTCCTCAACCATTTTACTCCATTCTTTGTGGCTCTGGTTGAATTGATTTAATAAATCGTTGTAGGTTTTTCCTTGTGGTAGTATGGCTCGAAGATTAACGGTTCCGCCTGCGTCAACATAAAATTTCCCATCATGAAATTCAAATTGAGAGGGATTGTAAGCGGTCTTCGAAGGGAAGCCTGCTTTGGAAACGCAAATCGAACTCCATCCGAATGCAGTTATATACGCAGGATCAAGCTCCGCAAATTTGAAAGCTAAAAACGATGCGACTAAAGGTATCAGAACAAAAATGAAACGATTAAGATTCTTCATAACAACTCCATTTTAAGTTTGAAAATGAATTTACAAAACGAATATCCATATTTATTTAATTAAAAACAACTTTTTAACCAAAGAGAGGTTACCTGCGGTTAATCTATAATAATAGCGAAAAATAAGCATAACTATTCAGTCCGGTGTTGAAGAGTTTTTTACGGAACATCCCGATTCTTTGATAAGCCTTTCTATTTGATTATTTTTGCCAATTATTTTTAAAACTATTATATAAGTGATTATGAAATTAAGCAAATCTTTCGTCCCGACATTAAAAGAAGTTCCTAACGATGCTACTACTTTAAGCCATATTTTAATGCTTAGAGCAGGAATGATTAGACCGGTGGGAGCGGGAATATATTCATTTCTCCCTCTCGGTTATAGGGTTGTAAAAAAAGTAACCGAAATTATCCGGCAGGAAATGGATGCTATCGGCGGACAGGAATTCCACCTCCCGGCATTGAACCCGAAAGAAATTTGGGAAGAAACACACCGGGTTGAAGCATTCGGTGATACTATGTTTCATATTAAAAATAGGGAATACGTACTTGCCCCTACGCATGAAGAGATAATGACTTATCATGCAAGAAAAGTTTTAAAATCATATAAAGAAATGCCTCAAACCTGGTATCAGATTCAAACAAAATTCAGGAATGAACCCCGCCCCCGCAGCGGTGTGATTAGAGGAAGACAATTCCTTATGAAAGATGCTTACTCGTTTGATACGTCTTGGGAAGGTCTCGATAAATCTTACGAACAGCACGACAGGGCTTACAAAAAAATATTCGACAGGTGCGACTTAAAATATTTTGTTGTGGGTGCGTCATCAGGTGCGATGGGAGGAACCGGAAGCGAAGAGTTTATGCTTAAATCCGATGCCGGTGAAGATACTGTTGCATACTGCGAGCATTGCGGTTACGCCGCCAACGTTGAAGTTGCTGAATCCGTAGTTTCTAAAAAAGAACGCTTTGCCGAAAGCAACCCGTTAAAAGAAATTCACACGCCTGATGTCAAATCGATTGACGAATTGTGCGACTTCCTAAAAATCGACGAAACGGAATGTGCAAAATCGAGAGTGTATATTGCGGATAACCAACCTGTACTTGTACTAATGCTCGGCAATGATGAAGTGAACGAATCAAAACTTGAAAGAATTTTCGGTACGGTTCGTCCGGCCCATCCTGACGAGTTGAAAGAATTAACCGGTGCGGATGCCGGCTCTATCGGTCCTGTAGGTTATCAAGGGAGAATAATCGCCGACCTGAGATTAAAAGATGCAAACAATATGTACAGCGGTGCGAACAAAAACGATTACCATATCGGCGGAATCGATTTCTTACGGGATGTTCAAAATGTTGAATATTTCGATTTGCGTATTGTTGCTGCAGGAGAAGAATGTATTAAATGCGGCTCCAAACTTGATGTGTTCACCGCTATTGAACTCGGGCATATTTTCAAACTCGGGACGAAGTATTCCGACGCGATGGGTGCTTTATTCCTTGATGAAAACGGGAAAGAACAGCCGATTATAATGGGAAGTTACGGTATCGGTGTTGAAAGAGTAATTGCATGTTTCATCGAACAGCACAACGACGAAAAAGGAATTGTGTGGGAGCGGCAGCTTGCACCTTTCGATATTCATCTTATCGGTTTGAATATGAAAAAAGAAGAGATAATAAATGCTTCGGAAAAATTGTATAAAGAGTTACACGATTCAGGTTATGAAGTATTGTTTGACGACAGAACCGATGCTCAAGCGGGCTTTAAGTTTAATGATGCAGACCTTCTCGGAATGCCTGTTCAAATTGTTGTGGGTGAAAAGAAACTGAAAGAAAACAGCGTCGAAATCAAAGTCCGTAAAACAGGCGAGCGTTTTGACGTTAAACTTGATGAACTGCACGATAAATTAAAAAGTATTCTCGGCTGAAAATGGAAGATATTTATCTCTACACCGACGCCAGCCTGCTGACGCAGATGAAATCATCTAAATATGAACTTGGTTTCTTCAGAGTAAAGTTTTATACAAAGGACGGGAAGTTGGAAAACAGCATTACCGACGAAATTTCCGATTTCTATTTTTATCCCAGCGGCGGAACTTTGAGAGATAAAAACTTTAATATCGTTCATTACAATGCAAGGTTCGATACTTATCGGGGATTTGATCCGAAAAATTTGTCCGGAACAAAATAACTTTTATGAAGGGCAAATTATATATAGCGGCTACACCAATCGGTAATTACGATGATATTACGCTGCGTGTGATTAAAACATTATCCGCGGTTGATTTCATCATTTGCGAAGAGTTTAAAGAGGCACGAAGACTTTTATCTCACCTAAAAATCGAGAAGCCTCTTATGGCTTTGAATGAACATAATGAAAAAGAGAATTCCGATGATATTTTATTAAAAATCGTTCAGGGAGAAAGCGCAGCTTTAATTTCCGACTGCGGAACGCCTCTATTCTCGGACCCCGGTTTATTACTCGTTCAACTTTGTATTGCAAATAAAATTGAAGTTATTCCCCTGCCGGGAGCTAACTCTTTAATGACGGCTTTGTCCGCCGCCGGTGTTAATGCAGATACTTTTTATTTTGCCGGGTGGCTTTCACCGAAAAAAGATATAAGAAGGAAACAGCTTCTCGATCTTAAGCATAAAAAAGAACTGCTTATCTTAATGGAGACCCCTTACCGCTTAAAAAATCTTTTAAGTGATGTTGTTTCTTTAATCGGCAAGAATACGCCTGTTGTTCTCGCTTATCAACTAACCATGAATAACGAAAAATTTTATCGGGGAACGGCAGAGCAGATTTTAAAGATCGCAGAAGAAGATAAATTAAAAGGAGAGTTCGTTTTACTGATTAATAACCGGATTATGAAGCATTGGGAATAATGCCGTCCCCCGAAACCACAATACTTTATCCTTTGCAGTTGTGCCTGAGAAATGAACTCTTTCACGCCATGTACTGTTACAAATAAAAAGCAGAATTTTGTAAACATACACCGAATATTTAATTTTCGCTTGTAAAAATAACCGAATGAATGACCAGAGATAAAAAGAGAAAAAGAATCAGGACAGAAGAAAAACTCGACGTTAGATTTTGTACCGAATGCGGGGAGCAGCTTGATGAATTCGACCTTAACCCGATGTGCTCGGATTTAAATGCAGTAAAGCATAACCACGAAAACTGTAAACATACCGGGAAATTCAAGGGAGACATGTGCTCAAAAATGTTCATTTCTACAGACGACATTACTATAATTCCCGAAGAAGAAGACGAAGATTAATCCCCCTTTTACCATTTTTCATTGATATTCTGATTTAATCCCCTTATGTTTAAGATGTAAATTTTAAACTTATCTAAGGAGTATTTATGGGAAAAACTATTTTGCTCATTCTAATCGGAAAGCGTAAAGACTCTGCTGTAAAAGTTCAGCAGATACTTACCGGCTGGGGATGTATAATTAAAACCCGCCTTGGGATTCACGACGGCGTTATGGATAACTGCTCGGACGAAGGTTTGGTTATTTGTGAACTTGTTGGAACAAAAGAACAGCAGGATGAACTTACCCGCAAACTATCAGTGTTACCGGATGTTTCGTCAAAACTTGTTGAGTTGTCTATAAACTGACAACTTCTTAATTAAACTTTTCCCCCGGGGATTAACAAAAACCCGGGGAATATTTTCCTTTTATCAAACCAGAAAGATTATGAGATATTTACTACTTAAAACTTTGAGCCTTCTTTTTATAGTTCCTTTTTTTATATGCCGGATTAACGGGCAGGAAATTAGCAATAAAATCCAATCTATTAAAAATCCAGCGTTCACATCGTCGGGTATTCTATTTACAAATTCGCAGTCTTCTTCTTTGTATATCCTTAAAAATACTGAAGTGGAGACTCTTCTTACATCCGCCGGATGCGGAAGTTTTGTTTCGGTTTCACCGGACAGGGATATAGCCGGCATCAAACTAATAAGCGATAACGGGATGCAGCAACCTATATTATTAAATCTTAAATCGAAAGAAGTAGTTAAACTGCAAAATGAAGTCCGGCAAGCAGGTCAAATCAGTTTTTCACAGAACGGAAAAATCGCTTTTACAATCGGAAACAGTCTGGTTGTTATTAACGGCGATATTAAAGAAGTTTTCGAGCTTGGCACTTATTCGAATCTCGCTCCCATCTCTCCAGACGGCTCAATGGTGGTTTTTAACGATCTTAACGATCAACTAAAGATAATTACTTTATCAACGAAAGAAGTATCAACCATAACCGACGGTAACGGTGGGTACTTTAATCCCATCTGGTCGCCTGACGGATTGAATATTCTCTTTTCCTCTTTGGGTGGAACGTTAAAGATATTCAACATCGTCTCAAAGCAAATCATTACTGTTGGCGATGGGTTTTCTCCTTCCTGGTCGGCTAATTCAGGAATGATAGTTTATTACAAAACTGAAATAGTAGATTTCGATCTTAAGAATACCGACCTCTATGTCTATGATATTACTTCTGCTGCAAATCATAAAATAACCAATTCAGAAAATGAATTTGAAGTTGATCCTATCTTTGTAGGGGATAACGAGATTGTATTTACACAAATCGGTGAAAACAAATTAGTCCGCTCCATGTTTAATACGGCTTCTTTCAAATTGACAAACACGCAGATTTTTGAGGTTGCAATCGGTAATGTTGAATACTTTAACCCTGAAGCTTCAAAAGATGAAGTAGAAGCACTTGACATGCCTTACGTCCACCAGGTTTATGACACCCCGGATTGGCACAACGGACACGCATCATGCGCTCCGACAGCTGCTATAATGACAATTGGTTATTACAATATTCTTCCTCCCTGGACGGGTTGGTGCTCGTCTCCGTATCCGGGGCATTACAACAACTATGGAAGGTACGTTGCAGAAAGATATAGATATAAAGAATATTATTATGATGTTACTGCAGATGATTGGGGAGGGAATACAGCTTACGGTGGTTACGGTTTTATGTGGTATAGCACTTTTAGTCCGCGTACAAGAATGGCAACTTACTACCAACGCCATGGTATTACGGCACAGCAATCATCCAATTCCCCTTATTCCGAAGCAATCGGGGAAATTAATGCAGGCTATCCCTATACTATGTGCGTACTGCTTACAACATCGGGGCATTTAATTGTTGCACACGGCGTTCATGTGGATAGAACTTTGATTTTTAACGACCCCTACGGGAATAAGAATACACCTGGTTATCCGAGTTACGACGGTAAAAATGTAAAGTATGATTGGCCCGGTTACAATAACGGTTTTCAGAATCTTAATACTGTTGCTTGGTGCATTACAACCAGGTATAATCATGTTGCCGCAGCCGATACGGTGGTTGATGATTTGCAGTTCAATATCGGTTTTTATCTTTATACGGGGGGAGCTTCTTCAATGTCAAGATGGCGGGATAAAAACTACGGCTACAAAAATCATATGTGGTGGACTTACTCAAACCCTTCCAAAACTCTTGATACATCCTATGCGATCTGGAGAGCAAATTTAACAGAGGAAGGTAATTACGAGGTATTCACATACATCCCGTTCTCTAATGCAACTTACGTATTATATAAAATTTATCACAAAGACGGTTTTGATACCGTAAGTATAAACCAGAGTAATTATTCAGATGAATGGGTTTCGCTCGGTAAATATAACTTTGCCGCCGGGAATACCGGTTATATAAGATTAGGAGATGCTACGGGTATAGCCGGGCAGGAAATGGTTTTTGATGCTGTTAAATGGAGCTATCTTGGTCCTTTAGTCGGCGTTGAAAAAGAAGAGATAATCCCAACAGAATACTCGTTGTCTCAAAATTATCCGAATCCTTTTAACCCGGTAACAACGGTTAGGTATACTATACCGTCAAACGTCAAACGTGAAAAGTCAAATACTAAACTTATGATATTCGATGTACTTGGAAGAGCAGTGGTTGAGCTTGTAAACGAACTAAAAGAACCGGGAACTTATGAAGTAAGTTGGGATGCTTCTGGCATTACTTCGGGGATTTATTACTACAGGTTAACAGCCGGTGAATTCTCTGAAACAAAGAAAATGATTCTGCTTCGATAATTGTTTAAAATTAAAGAGACGCTGCATTATTTAATAAGTTTATACAACGCAGCGTCTCTTATTCTAATCCCTTTTGATAAACAGGTTTTAATTAAAACCTTACGCCCTACAAACTAATAACATCATTATAAATAATAAACGCCATTAACAAAAGAAGAAGTATGAACCCGGTATTTTGAATAACAAGTTTAACCTTCACCGGTAGTTCACGTCTCATAATTCCTTCAATAGCAATAATTACAATATGTCCACCATCCAATGCCGGAATCGGCAGAATGTTGATTATCGCCAAACTTAAACTTAGCAGTCCCAAAAACATGAGAAAATTCATCAAACCGGAATCAGCGGAGCGGGCGGCAAACTGTGCAATTTTAATCGGGCCGCCGAATGCTTGTTTAAATTCTATATCTCCTGTAACAACCCTTTTAACCATCACGAAAGTTAAACTTGTAGTTCGTAATATGTCTTGTGCTCCAAGAGAAAAAGATTCAAAAAAGCCGAAAGTGATTCTTTCGGATTCGCCCAGATAAGCATAACCACCGAGTGCTATCCCGATTTTTCCGTCTTTATTCGGAACTGCGGCAAGTGCTACGGTGTCGGTTCCGCGAAGTACTGAAATAGCAATCTCCTCTTCAACCGCAGCGGAAATTATAGCAATCGTTTGTTGAACTGATGCAAGATCGGTACCGTTAATTGTTAAAAGTATATCGTTCGGCTTCAAGCCTGCGGAATCCGCTCTTGAGTTTTTCAACACATCTGAAACAACCGGTTTTAATCCTACGGGTGCAAGAAACAATCCTTTCGTTTCATCTTGCGGAATAGCTGCACGCTTCACGTTAAGTATTTCATTTTTTCCGTTTCTTAATAAATCAAAAGTAACGTCTTTACCGAGCGAATTAATAAAAACTTCTGTGCGAACGTCTTCCCAGTACTTAATAGGTTTGCCGTTTACTTTTAGAATTTTATCTCCTGAAACAAATCCGGCTGAATCTGCGGGGCTGCCGGATTCTACAAATCCTATTGTAGTAGTTTTAGTTTGTTGCTTACCGTAAAAAAGATTTGAGCCCCAGAAGATTGCAAACGCCAGCAGAAGGTTCATCAGAACGCCTGCGGAAATAACGAATAATTTTTTCGGAGTAGATTTAGAACGGAATTCGTACGGCTGGGGTTCTTTATCAATAAAGTCTTTATCCATACTTTCGTCAATCATACCTGCAATTTTAACATAGCCGCCGAGTGGAAGAATGGAGAGCCTGTAGTCGGTATTACCCTGTCCGTCCCAATCTTTCGGAAGGTTGCCGAAAGAAAATCCTGTCAGTTTATTCCAGCCTAAAAGTCGGTAACCGAAACCGAGAGCAAAAACGTCAACACGCATTTTACTAAGTTTTGCGGCTGCAAAGTGTCCGAATTCATGTACAAAAACAAGTATACCGATAGTAATAATAAAATAAATTAAAGCGTCCATATAAAGAGAGTTCTCCTTTTAAAATAATTTTTCGGCAAACAGCCGTGTTTCTTTATCACATTCAAAAATGGTTTCAATATCAGGATTATTATGATTCTGAATTTTGGTTAAAGATTCATTAATAATCCCGGGAATACGCGTAAAGCCTATTTCCCCGTTCAAGAATTTTGAAACCGCAACTTCATTGGAAGCATTCAAAATACATGTTGCCGTTCCACCGCTTCCAATAGCGTCAAAAGCTAATTTCAAGCATTCAAATTTATCAAAATCGGGCTCCATAAAAGTAAGGTTTTTGATAGACGGCAATGATGTTTCTACATATTTTGCCGGCAGCCTTTCCGGGTAACTTAAAGCATACTGAATCGGTAGTTTCATGTCCGGCATACTAAGCTGCGCTTTTATCGAACCGTCCGCAAATTCAACCAAAGAATGAATTACCGACTGCGGATGTACGACTACATCAATTTTATTAATGGGTAAACCGAATAACCAGTACGCTTCAATTACTTCAAGCCCTTTATTCATCATGGTTGCGGAATCAATAGTAATTTTATTTCCCATCTTCCAGTTCGGGTGATTCAACGCCTCGTTAATTGTAACGTTATCAAGTTCTTCTTTTTTCTTGTTAAGAAAAGGACCGCCTGAAGCTGTAAGAATCAGCTTTGAAGCCGAATCCGGGTTTTCTCCGACAAGACATTGAAAAATTGCGCTATGCTCCGAATCGACAGGGATAAGTTCCGCATTATTTTTTTCAACAAGGTTTTTAATAATAGAACCGGCAACAACAAGAGTTTCTTTGTTGGCAAGTGCGATTCTTTTCCCTCTTTTAATTGCTTCAATAGCGGGAGCTAATCCGCAGAAACCAACCATTGCGCCTAAAAAAATATCGTATTCGCATTCAGACGCAATTTGTAATAATCCTTCCGGTCCTTCGAGGATTTTACATTCTCCCTCGAATCTGTTTTTAAGTATAGCAGCACTTTCTTTATTATTAACACATGCAAAGCCGGGTTTGAATTCGTGAATTTGTTTCTCAAGCATGTCGATATTTTTGTTAGCTGCAATTGCTTCAACACAAAACTTATCCTGAAACCGCCTTAAAATTTCGAGCGTGCTTATACCTATTGAGCCTGTAGAACCGAGAACAATTATTTTTTTCATTGGATTTGAGTTAAACAAATAACCTTGTAAATGCAAGTATGAAGTTAATAAAAATCAACCCGTTCTGAATTGAAATTTGGGAATAAAGTTTATTCAGGTTACTATAAAAAACTGTGTCTTTGTTTTCACCTATTCCGTTTTTTATTATTTTCGAAATTTTCGATGCCCGCGGGATTATTAGTCCGCCGACAAGAATCATAATTATTAACATTATAAACTGCTTTGTATAAAGCCAATGATTACCGCCGGAAGAAAATTGGAAGAAACCGTAACCGAGCGTAATACTTAATACTATCCCGGTAACAAGAACACCGGTAAGCCCGATCATTCCGCTAAGATTTACTACCTTAAGCCAAACGGTAATAAGAGTACCTTCCGGCTCTTTTCCCTTGTTCGATGCGATGTACTTTCTAAGCAGGTAATCTGCAGGAATTAAACCAAGCCATACAACGGAAGAAAGGACGTGTAGTAATTTTAAAATTGCGTAAATAGTCATTTTTATTCCGATTTTAGTGTCAAAATATAAGAAATTTATTCCTCTTTATTGCAGTAAAAGGAAGTGATGTAGCAGGTACAGATGCCCTTTAACAAGCGAAAAGAAAAAAGGAGAAGATGCAGTAACTTTATCTTCTCCTTAAAAATTATTCGTTTTTAATCCTTACTTGTTCAGTTTAAACTGAAGTTTAAGGTTGATTGTTACTTCTTTACCGACTACAAGCCCGCCTGTTTCAATTGTGTTATTCCACTTCAGGTTATAATCAAAGCGGTTGATTTTAGTAGTTGCAAACCATCCCGATTTTGTATTTCCCCACGGGTCGTTTGTCTGTCCGTTGAATTTAACGTCAAGTGTAACCGTTTTTGTTACGTCGCGGATGGTTAAATCGCCTGTAATTTTGTATTTATCTTTTCCATCTTTTTTAACGGATTTACTTACAAATTTCATTTCGGGAAATTTTTCCGAGTTAAAGAAATCGTCCGAGCGTAAATGGTTGTCCCTATCGGTGTTGTCTGTATTTATACTACCGGTTTTAATTGTTGCCGATACTTTTACCGGTACGCCCTTTGCATCCGTTTCAAGCGTTGCGTCATAATCGGTGAATTTCCCGTCAACATCCGTTATCACAAGATGCGACACCGAGAATCCAACGTTTGAGTGGCTTTTATCAATACTCCAGATCTGATTTTGTGCAAAAAGCATTCCGCCTATCAGCAGAAACGATAATAAAAAGATTTTTTTCATTTGTTTACTCCTTTTTTGTTTTTATTTAAACTTGTTAGTCTGTGGTTGTTAATCCGGCGAGGCTCCTTTCCCGGCAATAACCGCAATTTTAGTTTTGAGAGTGATTCAATTCTTTGTCTCTTGCCCTCTAAACTATTCATGTATTAACTAAACATGGAAGGTGTATTTTGAGTTCAAAAACTAATACGAAACATATTTTAGTATCGAAATATATTTCCCATTGTAATCGACATTGTAGAAAAATGGCTTTGGGGTGAAAAATTACTTTCTGTTTTGTTTAAAATAAAAAGCTCACGAAGACTTGAATCTCCGTGAGCATGAGGTATAATAAAACCTTTTGGGAAATAATTTATTTAGCGGCTTCTTCTTCTTCTTCCTCTTCTTCTTCACCGTCGATTGCTGTCCCTAACTTTTTCAATAAAGATGAAAGGGTATCAACTTCTTTTTCTGTAAGAACAGAGAAAAGATTAACGATAAATTCAGAGTGTTTGCCGAATACATCCTTAAAAGCTACTTCGCCTTTAGGTGTAAGTTGAACAATAACAGAGCGTCTGTCTTCTTTGCTATGAATTCTTTCGACCAATCCATCTTTCTCAAGTGTATCCATAACAAGTGTCATGTTGCCGCCGCTCATTAACTTTTTATTGTTAACCTTACCGATTGGCAATGCACCGAGATGACCGAGGCACTCAAGCGCTCCGAATTGAGCTTCTGTTAAATTGTGACTCTGAATATCTTCAGAGATTTTTCTTTGAACTGATTGATAAGCCCTTGAAAGCTTAACCCAAAGCGAAAGAGCAGAATCAGTTTTTTTGCCGTAAGACTTTTTTGACTTCATATTTACTCCATATTTATTTTTTCGAACGCAAATATAAAACAAAAACATTAAAAAAAAAGATTAAGTTCATCACATGGCGTGTTTTTTTCAAAAAAACCGATTTTTTTCCGCCGGATTTATTCTCCCGGTAAATTGAACCGGGTTCTCTATTTGTGAACTAAAATAGAAGAAGCATAAATAATTCGGAACTTCTATAGAAAAACAGCCTTTAGGAAACTGTTTTTATCTATACATACAGAATAAAAGCCGCGTATTATTCTTCAAGTATTAATAATGCCCCGGTAATCATAATTGCTGTTGCCACTGCTTTTTTCAGAAGGTTTTTTTCTTTGAATATTTGTCCCCCTCCTATTGCGGCAATAAAAACCGAAATCCTTTTAACCGAAAGGACAAGTGCAACAGGTGCCATTTTAACCGCTTCAATCTGGGTATACCTATAACCTACGGTTAATAACGCAACAAAAATTATTAAGAGCCAATCAGTTTTCTCGATTAATCCGGCGGATGTTTTAATTCCTTTCCGGGAAATGAACATCAATACGAGAAAAATCACTGCGTAAAATAACTGCTGAAATCCCATGTAAGCATAAGGATGCATTTTATAGTTGCCGACAAGTAACTTATCCATTATCGAGGTTGCGGTAAAAAGAAGCAGGGCAAATATAATGTAATGATGTGCTTTTGATTTGAAAAAAACTTTAAAAGGTTCTATCAACTCTTCTTTTGTTTTTATTTCAAGCAGATAAGTGCCGGTTAATAAAAATACTATACCTATTATTTCCTGCGTAGATAAAGATTCTCCGAGAATCAGAAATGCAAAAATGGCTACAAAGCCGGGTGTTAATACAAGCATGGGCAGGGCACGGCTTATTTCAAGATTTTTCAAAGCGTACATAACGCAGAAAAAAGCCATCGCTCCCATAACGGATTTTATAAAAAGTATAGCAAGCGTAACGGTTGTTACGCTTGCGTAGTTTATTGCAAAAAAGAATGGAGCGGAAAAAAGCACTCCAAATGCGGACATAAAAAATGAAAACTCAAGTACACCTACATTAAAAAGAGCTTTCTTTTCTGAAATTGAAGCCGCCGCTGAAAAAACTGCGGATGTAAAAGCTAATAGAAACCAGTGCATAGATTAAAAGCCAAGCATTAACTTAACAAAGAAATTTCTTCCCGGCTCAAGCTTTACTAAACCACGGTATGTTGAAAGATGATTCCTGTACGCTTTGTCTGTTATGTTCTCTATACCTGCAGATAACTGTAGGGTAACATAGTTAAAATTAAACCTGTGAGAAGAAAGATACAAATCATAAAGAGTATAACCGCCTGTACGCAATTCACCGCTTGCAACTTTTTCCTGGGTTGCATACCACGAAGCCGAGACATCTACATTTAACACATTCAAAACGGGAATTCTTAAACCGGCTTTCCCGTTAAAAGGAGGAATTTCTGCAAGGTCTTCTTTCTTTTCGGTATCTTCGCCTCTAACATAAGAAGCCGAAACATACGCAACGTTATCAGAATAGAAATTAATCTCGGAAGCTACCTCGAAACCGAACAAACGGGCTTTCCCGATATTCGATTTAATGTACAGACTATCCGGTATTTCAACACGGTCGGCTACAAGGTCGGTGAATAAGTTAATGAATGCATTAAAGCGGAAAGAAACTTTATTCTGCCAGTACCTTGCACCCAAATCAATAAAATATCCTTTTTCAGGTTTTAAATCCGGATTCCCTAAAAATACATCGCCTCCAAGACTGATATATTGAAATCTCTCTTCCAGGGTGGGAGAGCGGAATGAGTGTGCCGCATTTAATGTAACATCGAACCGCGGAATAATTGTATAGATCAAGCCTGCGTTGGCGCTCCACGAGGAATTATTTCTTTCACCCGAAAGGAATGAAGACTGCATGTTCCTTGGAGGGTTATCATTCCTCACTCCGTTTACAATAATATAATTGGGATTTAAAGCATCCTCATTTTTTATTGTAATTAAATCGAACCTGCCCCCGATGTTTATTTTTAGATTTTCTTCCATCGCATAAATCTCGTTCTGGGCAAAAATACCGATACTTCTATATGTCGAGTTTGGTACTGGTGAATCAACCGCAACTCTCTTCGTTGCGAAGTTTGTAACCGTTCTTGAGCCTTCATACTTTCTTTGCCAGGCGTCTATACCCGCTATCAATCTATAGCTTCCGGTTATGGTCCAATCTGTTTGCAGTTGCAGCCCGTCGGTATTGTGATCTGCGCCAGTATTGGTTTTTGCACTTGCATTCGGAATGATTTCAACATCTCTAAGTATGTGTTGATGGAAATACTTTACGGAAGCATTTCTCAATACTTTTGAAATACCGGCTATCCTGTATTCGCCGCTGAACAGCTCTCTTTTTTCAATTGGATAGCGGGATGTTGCCGCCGCCGGGAAAGGTTTTCCACCAGGAATTCCAATATCTTTTCCTTCAAAACGATTATAGTTAAACTTAAATTCGTGTGATAAAAACGGGTTGATGTTCGCCGATACCGACAACGAGTTGTCCCTGTAACGGCTGTTTAACAATGTTCCTTCGGGAGTTTTAGCGTCCGAAGCATTGCGGGTTGCTCCGCTTATTTTCAAATACCATCTGTTTCCACCGGAGAATAAATTCAGATTTGATGCAGATGCTTTGTTGACCGAATTATATGAGCTTCCAGCGTTACCCGATAGATAAAATCCATCCGAATAGTGCCCCTGTTTTGAAACTATATTTATAATTCCGCCTGTTGCACCGGAGCCATAAAGTGAAGAAGCGGCGCCTTTAATAACTTCAATCCTTTCAACATCGTTTAAGTCGATCATCGAAAGACCCGCCGAAACATTAGTTGCCGTTTCAATCCTGTTTTCATCAATCAAAGCAACAATATTTTGCTTGCTTAAACCCCGTATTGATACGTAAGTTCCCCAAACTCCGTCTTTGGATAAAGAGAGTCCCGGTTCTTCTTTTAATGCATCGCTTAGTGATTGTGCATTCTTTTTTTCAATACTCTCTTTTGTTACAACCTCTACAGGTATCGGGATATTTAGCGCAAGTGAATTCTGCCTTGTACTAACAACCTGCACTTCGCCCAAATTGATTGCGGCAGGTTTCAGTTCCACGTTTAGCATATTATTTTTTGTAACTGAAGTTTTTAAATTCTCGGCATGGTAGCCAACCGCCGAGAAGACAATTTCATATTCTCCTTCGGGGAGTGATGGAAAGAAGAAGTTGCCGGCTTTATCCGTAGCCGTTCCGTAGGTTGTACCTTTAACAATAATGTTTACCCCTTCTACCGGAGCGTTGTTATCAGAGTTAAAAACTTTCCCTGAAAGCGAAAAGTTTTGTGCCGATATCGAAATAGAAATTAAAAATAAAATAGAACATAGCTTTTTCATATAAACCTCAAATCTTCAAAGTTGTTGCATTTACCTTGACGTCTTTGATCTGACCGAGTTTACCGCTTAAAGCACCAAGTTCATTATTTGTCATGTAAAGAATTAAGAAAATAACAGCCGTGTTTTTTTCTTTTATCGGGTAGCCGGTACGAATCAGTACTTTATCCGCATATTTATGCAGAATTTCACTTACTGATTGATACACTTCATCCCGGTTGTAAATAGTGATTGTCAATGTGTGATATCTTGATTCCAAAAATTACTCCGTCAGATAAAGCGTTAAAAGATGGAGAAATCCGGGAATCCGGTAGGATTAACTCGCCACCCCTTAACGTCAGATTATTCCTTCGTCTCAGGATTAAATAATAGTTAATTAAAAATTATATTTTCGTGTGTGTAAAATTAGTGAATTTATTTGAAAAAGAAAAAACGAACAAACGGAAAAACTTTTATTCGATTCCGCGTTTCAATCGAAAGAGTGAATTTTAAAAATCGAGCCTTGAAATAGAAAAAAATCAATTGTTAAATGAAAGTACCTCTTTCATTACATTAACCAATTCTTCGCGGGTAAATGGTTTGGAAAGATAATGTGTACATCCCATAGATAAGAACTCTTCCCTGTCGCCTGCCATAGCGAAAGCCGTAAGTGCAAGAATAGCGATGTTCTTATATTCCAGCATTTCTCTAATTACCTTTGTGGCTTGAAGTCCATCCATTCCACGTCCAAGATTAATATCCATTATAATTGCATCATACTTTTTCTTTGCAACCATTTGAAGCGATTCGGGACCGGTCAAGGCGAAATCTATTTCACAAATGTCCCTTAAAAAAAGCCTTGTAATATCACGGCTGTTTTTATCGTCGTCAACCATTAGGACAATTGGTAAGCTCATAATTAACCTTTAAACTATTAGAATATACGTGTTCAAATTTAACAATATTTATCCAATTCATAAAAAGAATAAACTAAAAAAACCATGCGTCAGATTTTCCTCCCGATCACTTCGGCAATTCTTTTTAACTGTTTCATCATATCTTCAAATTCTACAGGAACTAAAGCCTGGGGTCCATCGGACAACGCCTTTTCAGGGTTGTGGTGAACTTCTATCATCAGTGCATCTGCCCCGGCTGCAACTGCTGCCCTCGCCATTGGAATAATTTTATCTCTATATCCGATTGCATGGGACGGATCTGCTGCAATCGGCAGATGGCTTTTTCTTTGTATCACAGGAATAGCGGAAATATCAAATGTGTTCCTTGTTTCTGTTTCAAATGTTCTAATTCCTCTTTCGCACAATAATACTTCCATATTGCCGCCGGAAAGAATATACTCGGCGGACATCAGCCACTCATCAATTTTGGAAGCATAGCCGCGTTTCAACAGAACAGGTTTTTTCTTATTCCCAAGCGATTTTAGAAGCGGAAAATTTTGCATGTTACGCGAGCCGACTTGAAAAATATCAGTATAGTTTTCAACAAGGTCAACTTGAGAAGAGTCAATGACTTCAGTAACTACAAGCAGCCCGTTCTTATCAGCCGCGGCTCTAATCAATTTAAGCCCTTCTTCTCCAAGCCCCTGAAAAGAATATGGAGAAGTACGCGGTTTGAAAGCGCCTCCTCTTAAAATCTTAGCGCCGGATTTTGCAACTATTTCAGCAATTGTAAAGATCTGTTCTTCGCTTTCTATCGAACAGGGACCCGCAATAACAATTACTTCGTTACCACCGACTTCGACGTTACCGACTTTAATAATAGTTTTGTCGTCCTTATAATTTCGACCTGCTAATTTGTATGGTTCTGCAACCGGGTAAACGTCTGCAACTGCGGGAATAATTTCAATTTTTCTAAAATCAAAATTCGGCTCACCGCCAGTTGTTCTTAATACAATGCCGTCTTCTCCCGAAGATTTATAAACCGAAAAACCGTTATTCTCCAGGTAGGCAATAACATTTTGTAGTTCTTCTTGTGTTGCTTTATTTTCTAATATTACTATCAAGTTCCAACTTTCATATTACTCGTGAAAAATTTTTTCTCCTGCTTGTATCTCGATATCTAAAAAATCATCCTTTGTCGGTATTGCACAGGAATATCTTGAACTATAAGCACAATATGGATTATAAGCAAGGTTAAAATCAATTGTGTACTCAAAATTTTTATCGGGATTAAATTCAAAGTGAAGATAGCGTCCCACACCATAAGTTTGGCTGCCGGTTGTTAAATCAGTAAACCAAATTGTCTGGTATTCGGGTCCGTCTTTGATTTTTCCCGTATAAACATTCAACCGGTACTCTTTTTCATTATAGTTGAAGAGTAAAAACCCGTACCGTATAACCTCTCTTGTGTCTCCCTTAGTTCCAAATATTTCAACAGTGTCTTTTGTTTCATATTCGGTTAGTTTGCTCGCAAATACAAAATCCGGGTTAACCGGGAAATATTTCA
Organism: Ignavibacteriaceae bacterium; assembly: GCA_036795455.1. Classification (GTDB taxonomy): domain Bacteria; phylum Bacteroidota; class Ignavibacteria; order Ignavibacteriales; family Ignavibacteriaceae; genus DAIRET01. The sequence continues at coordinate 8,435 of DAIRET010000001.1, read as the reverse complement.
AAGGTGAATAATGTGCCGCACTATCCTGAACAAAGGGTGAATGCGGTGCCGATTGCATGTCTTTGTTTTTATCCTCACGGATTTTTTCGATTTTGTTTATGTACTCTCTTTGCTCCGGTGAATATTTATCCCCGCAAGAAAAAAAGATTACGGACATACCCAACAAAAGAAATATTGATTTTAACATAAGATTATTCCCCGTCTCCATTATTGTTATTTGCCTTCTTTTTCAGTTCACTTAATTTGTTTAGTGCTTCAAGCGGGGTAAGGCTGTTTATTTCAATCCCGCTTAATTCTGTTCTTATACTATCGTCTTTAACTTCAAAAAGGTTAAACTGGAAGGCATCATTTCTTTTCATCTTTGCCAGTTTTTCTTTTTTCACTTCGTACGGGGTTAGCTCTTTCCCTTCAAGATTTTGAAGAATTTCTTTTGCTCTATTTGTAACAAACCTCGGCAATCCCGCCATTTGTGCAACCTGGATTCCGTAGGAGTGATCGGCTTTACCCGGATTTACTTTATGAAGAAAAATAACTTTGTCATCATACTCCCGGACTTCAACTTTGCAATTTTTAATCCTGGGGAAAAGGTCTGCCATTTCATTCAACTCGTGATAATGAGTTGCGAATAATGTTTTTGCTGCAAGTTCGGGATTCTCGTGAATATACTCTGTAGTTGCCCATGCGATAGAAATACCGTCGAAAGTGCTTGTCCCCCTTCCTATTTCATCAAGGAGGATTAAACTCCTCTGTGTAGCATTATTTAAAATGTTTGCGGCTTCGTGCATCTCAACCAAAAAAGTTGATTCGCCTGCGGCAATATTATCGCTTGCACCGACGCGTGTAAATATTCTATCAACCAAACCGATGTTTGCGCTTTGTGCCGGAACGAAAGAACCTATTTGAGCAAGCAGTACTATTAATCCCGCCTGCCGCAAATAAACCGACTTACCCGCCATATTAGGACCTGTAAGAATTATAATTTGCGTCTCCTCGTTATCCATCTTGCATGAATTTGGGGTGTACTTTTCGCCCGGCGGCAGAATTCTTTCTACAACCGGGTGTCGTCCTTCAACAATTTCAAGTTGCGTTGATTCGTTCACATGCGGTTTAACATAATTATACTGCACGGCACATTCCGCAAACGACAAAAAGCAGTCGAGCATCGCTATCAAATTTGCATTTTGCTGGATTGCTTCTGTTTCGGTTACAAGGAAAAATCTTAACTCGTTGAATAACTGAGATTCAAGTTCGTAGATTTTCTCTTCAGCATTAAGGATTTTTTCTTCATAAATTTTCAGTTCCGGGGTAATGTACCGCTCCGAGTTCACAAGTGTTTGTTTGCGGATATAGTCTTCCGGAATTTTATCTTTATGCGTATTGCTAACGTCAATGTAATAGCCGAATACTTTGTTATAACTGACCTTTAGCGATGATATTCCTGTTCGTTCTCTCTCTTTTTTTTGAAGATTGGCAATCCAATCTTTACCGTGAATTGAGATGTCGCGGAGTTCATCAAGTTCCGGGCTATAGCCGTTCTTAATTACGCCTCCGTCTGCAATGCTTAACGGTGGATTTTCAACCATCGCATCATGAATCTTCTCTACAAGATTGTTCAACGGTTTAAGGTTGTTTCCGATTCTCGTTAAAGTTCCGCTTGACGAATTAGACAACAGTTCTTTAATGCCGGGAATCTTTTTTAATGAAAGTTTTAAGTTTACTATCTCCCGCGGGTTTGCTCTGCCTGTACAAATTTTGGAAGTAAGTCTTTCAAGGTCTCCGATTTCATTGAGTTCGTTGAAAAGACTTTTTCTCAATTCTTTTTTACCGAATAGTTCTTCGACTGCTTCCTGTCGCTGTAGAATCGGGTTAAGTTTAATCAACGGGGCAGATATCCATCTTTTAAGTAATCTACCTCCCATCGGGGTTAATGTTTTATCCAGAATAGAAATCAAAGAGCCGTCCCGCCCACCGTCCTGCATTGAATAGATTATTTCAAGATTTCGTTTTGTTGCAAAATCAAGTATCATATAATCGGAAGGATTATATACCGTAACCTTGTTAAGATGGGAAAGATTCGCTTTTTGTGTTTCTTGAAGGTAGTTAAGAATTACACCGGCTGAAATAATTCCGACGGAGTACTTATCGATACCGAATCCTTTTAATCCCTTTGTGTTGAAATGGGCATTAAGAATGTCTGTTGAGTATTCGTAATTGAAAATCCAGTCGTCAATTTTTGTGATTCTTATATTTCCGCTAACCGACGAAATGATTTTTGTTAAAAACTCTTTATCCTTTTTTGCCAATAAAATTTCTGCGGGGTTTATTAGTTCAATCTGCTGTTTTAACGAATTCGAATCGACTTCATACAGCGAGTATTCTCCTGTAGAAATATCACAAAACGATATTCCCGCAACATTTTCTTTTATACAAACAGCGAAAAGATAGTTGTTCTTTTTATGGTCCAGAAGCTTATCGGAAAAAGCTACACCCGGGGTTACAACTTCAACAACCTCCCTTTTAACAATACCGCGGGCAAACTTCGGATTTTCCATTTGCTCGCACACTGCAACCCGGTAACCGGCACGTACAAGTCTGGGCAGATATGTATCGATTGCATGATGCGGGAACCCGGCTAATGGAACTTCCCCTGCTGCACCGTTGGCTCTTTTTGTTAGAGTTATTCCAAGCACTTTCGAAGCTGTTCTTGCGTCATCTTCAAAAGTCTCGAAGAAGTCGCCAACCCGAAATAGAAGTACCGTATCGGGATGAACTTCTTTAATCTTATAGTATTGAGCCATTAAGGGAGTTTGCATATATCCATTCAAATTTTACGAACAAAATATACCGCTATATGAATTTAATATCAAACCATATAACTGATATACCGTGTTGATTTAGCATTGCGGGCTTATTGATGTGCTCTGTAACTGCACAAACAAACATCATCAAGAGCATTAATGTAAACGAGCAAGAGATTCTGCCGGTTAGATTCAAATTTTGTTTTCTATTGAAGTTCTTCTAAAACTGAAAGCGGCAGCCAACCGTAAGTTTCTTCTCCTTCTTTTTTACACCACAACCAGCCATTTAAGATTTTTTCTCCAAGAACATTCTCTCCGGTTTTTACATTTAGTTCTTGGGCGGAATAATTTTCAATTACAACTGCACCTGCCGAAATAGTATTTGATTCAATAACGTCAACAATCTGTTCCGGAATCCAGCCTTCAGCTTCCCGGAAAGTGCACCAGAGCCATCCCTGCCAATCGGGATTGTCTTCCTTTTTCAATAAATCAATTAAAATCTTATCCCCCTTACTAACAATAATCGGATAATTGAAAGTGGTTGTCCAATCTTTTATGGCGAGGTACTTCCGCATATAAAACGCTTACTCTTCGGTGAAGTAATAAACTATTTTTACAAGTTTCAATGGCAGCGATTTTGCAATTGAGTTGTCTGATTTAAACACTGTGTCTCCAATAAGTGTATCGTAACCCTGCGGAGTTTTGTCTGTATCTAATCTTACAAAACCGAGCGTTAGTTTATAGCGGTTAAATTTCTCGTTTTTGGTTATAACAGAGCCGCCGTAATCCCAATCAAGTCCGTAAAACTCGAAAACACCGCCGTTAAGTTTTTCAAGCTCCTGGATTGTCATCCCCGGCATTAAACCATTTTTACATTTCCAGTAATCATCTTCTGCAATTATTACCGAACCATCTTCATAGTCATAAATTATTTTTTCAAGTTCTACAAACTGGATTTCCGAATATTCGTCCCCGCCTTGCTTCCAATATATTTTCAACTGGCGGTTGCTTTTCGGGAATACTATACTAACGGGGTATTTAACGGTTCCTTCCTCTTTCCAGATCATTTCTTTTTTTACATTCTCTTCGCCAAAATGTTCAACCAGGTCATTATGAGTTCTGAACTGTTTAAATTCTTCGATGTACATTACATACGCTGTGTCTATATTTTCCTTTGTCAACACATTATCATTTGATTCTTTTTCTGCCTCTTTATTTTCCTTGGCGGTAGGTTCGCAACCGGAAAACAATATTAAAACAAAAAGCGTTATTGTTATGCTTAATGCTATTCTATTCATTTTTATTATCCTCATATTTTTCGAGTTATAAAACAGGGCCTGATATTTAATTCAAATTCATGTTAGAAATATAAAAAAAGACCATGACTATTCACTCCCCGGCAAACACCTTCAACAACAAGAGGATTGCTGCCGGCAGAATAAGTTATTCATTCCATCAATTTTGCTTTGGCTAAATTTAATATTAATCCTATTTTTACAACATGAATTGCATTTTTTGTAGAATAATTGAAAAGCAGTCTAAAGCAGAGATTTTATATGAAGATGAAAAAGTCATTTCATTCCTTGATGTAAATCCACTTAACTACGGACATGCATTGGTCGTTCCGAAAATTCACTGCGAAACTTTTCTTGACATCCCCGAAGAATATATACCAGGAATGTTCATGGCAGTTCAAAAAGTAACTGCAGGAATAGTGAAAGCAATAGATATAGAAGGATATAATATATTATCGAACAACGGTAGGCGTGCAGGCCAGTCTGTTTTTCATTGTCATTTTCATATTATACCCCGTTATAATAATGACGGGCATAAATTCAGGATGAACTTTAAAAAATATAGCAACAACGGCATGAAAGAGATTGCCGAAAAAATCAAAGATTGTATTGATAATAATAAGGAGAATTAAAATGGATAGGAAAATACGTGTATTAATTGCAAAAGCCGGGTTGGACGGACATGATAGGGGAGCCAAAGTAATTGCTGCCGCATTAAGAGACTGCGGAATGGAAGTTATTTACACAGGCTTGCGTCAAACACCGGAAATGATTGTTGAAGCTGCAATCCAGGAAGATGTTGATGCAATCGGAATAAGTATATTGTCCGGTGCTCATATGACAATTTTCCCGCGTGTTAAAGCATTAATGAATGAACGGGGACTAAACGATGTACTTCTTACCGGCGGCGGTATTATCCCGGACGAAGACATTAAAAAACTAAAAGAACTCGGAATCGGCGAGCTCTTTACACCGGGTACTCCTACAGCTAAAACTGCAAATTATATCCGGGAGTGGCGAGCCGAACATCCCCGTGAATAATTCATAAATTAAAACATATTGTGAGGTTCAATATGAAAAGACTTGTTACTCTGTTGTGTTTCTTCTTGTTCGTATTTACATATTCACAATCACTAATTCAAACTATTCCGCTGCCTTCTACTTCATTTTGGAGTTACACGTACGGAATGGTTTACAAAGACGGAAATCTCTGGCTGTCAAGTTATAGCAGTTCAGCCGGGAACGGATTTCTAAATGCAATTGACCTGAACGGAAACGTGGTCAGTTCTTTACAAATTAATTATCCCGCAATAAAAGAATCGCAGGGACTTGCATCCGATGGAACTAATTTTTGGTACGTCGAAAGAAAAACCGCCCGCTGCGATCTCTTTAAAGTTTCACCAACCGGTGAAGTTTTAGATTCAATACCAACAACCCCTTTATTCGGAACAAGCGTCTATCTGGGAGGCGCTGCATGGGATACTGATGGTTTATGGATCTCTGTTTATTATCCCGACGCCAAAGCTGCTCTTTATAAAGTTGATGTGTCGGCAAAACAAATTATCGATACAATACCTGTATTCGGTTTACAGCCAACCGGTATTACTACGAGGGGAGATACGCTTTTTTACGTGATGGACGGCTTCCAAAACGATCCTGAAAATGTGTATGCAGTTGACTTGAATACAAAAGACACCCTTTTCTCTTTCCATGTTCCGAATCCGCCGGGAACAAGACAGGACCCGCGCGGGTTAGCGTGGGATGGTAACAATCTATGGCTTTTAGCACGTCCTGTTGGTGCATCCAGCGGAAGAAGTCTTTTTAAATATGATCTTGGCGGAGGTGGTAATCCTTCTATAAATCTTATTACTAAAAACATCGACTTCGGAAATACACAAATCGATTCTACTGTTTCTGCATACGTTTATATTAATAACTATGGTACGACAAATCTTGAAATCGATTCTGCATTTGTAAGCAACGGTGATTTTACACTTGTAGAACAACTTCCGATAATAATTAAACCCGACAGCACCAAAGCTTTGACCGTAAATTTCAAACCGACACAGAATGCAGTATATAATGATTCACTGCTTTTTTATCATAACGACCCCAATTTTGTCTACAGTAAAGTATCGCTGAAAGGGATGGGAATATATACACTACCATACATGATGTTGTCCCCCAATGCAATGGATTACGGTAACAAGAGAATAACGAGTACATCATACAGAACCCTCACATTCACAAACAAAGGTTCTAACAAACTGGTTATCGACTCTTTGGTTCTCGGAACAACCGATTTTTACTTCTTAACCCAACCCGCACCGATTACGATTGATTCAATCGGTTCGGCTTCGGTTAATATCTGGTTTAAAGCGGATGATTATACTGTTTATAGCGACACATTAAAAATATACTCCAACGCTTCCAACGGTGGATTAAAAACTGTTCTCCTCTCCGCTGCAGGAAGCCCTTTCGATTCCACACTCGGAAATATAGTCTGGGAAACACAGATGCCGGCAAACCCATTTACTTCTTTCCAGGAATACGCTGTTAAGTATATTAAAAACACATGCGACTTAAACGGTGATAAAGTTGACGACATTATTGCTGTTACAAAGAACTACTTTACATTGGCATTCAATGGTAATAGCTCCGGCTGGGGTGATATCCTCTGGAGTTTTAACACCGCTGAAGACAATAACAATACAGGCACCGTGGAAAGAATGCAGGGTTTACAAATCATTGACGATATTGACGGAGACGGAATTAAAGACGTTGTTATCGGTACCGGCGGCGGTAATGAGTTTGTTTATGCAATTAGCGGGGCAACGGGACTGAAGATTTGGGAGTTCGGCGACTCGGTAAACTATATGAATGGTGATATAAGCGGACTTGATGTAACAAGAGATTGGAACAGCGACGGCATACCCGACATTCTCGTTTCACAAAGCGGAAATGAATACACCGGTGATGGAAAGTTCTCTGTGTTTTTACTCAACGGTGAAACCGGGGAGCAAATCTGGAGAATTGACCAGAGCTCAATCAAAAAAATGAAAGACGCAATTGCCGCAACTGATGACGGCGGCGCTGTCGGCTCAAGAACTGCGGGCGCTACTGTTGCGGAAGTTACAGGGTTCGATAAACTCGGAAATATAACCTGGTCGTTCCCTACATTAAGAGCTGTGTGGGGATTGGTTGAAATTGAAAATATAGGAGGAAGTTCAACTTCCGATTTAATTGCGGGAGATGTCGGCGGAAACATTTATGCAATTTCCGGCGATGCTGGTGTTCAAATCTGGTCCCGCGCTCTTGCGAATGTTTTTATTGAAGACCTTTTAATAATTCCGGATATTAATAATTCGGGTACAGACGATATTCTTGTCAGCGCTTTAACTTCAAATGCTTATTTACTTGAAGGCTCGGACGGGACTACAATCTGGTCTTCCTCTGTTTCCGGGAATATACTTGGAATCGGTATCCTGGGAGATTTGAACAATGACGCTTTGCATGAAGTTGGTATTGCTACATTAGGCAATACGGCTTATGTATTTGAATCGAAAGCCGGAACAGAATTATTCTCATACTCTTTCGGATCAGGAGGAGCAGGCACAGCCGCCGAATGTATATGGACAATGGGTGATATTGATGGTAACGGCAGTCTTGAATTTGCATCCGGCAGCAGGGACGGAAGATTAATCGCTTTCTCTGGCGGTACCGACGTCCCGAATGTAGTTAGAAATACGGAATTAATTCCTTCTTATTTTGAACTACATCAAAATTACCCCAATCCGTTCAACCCGGTTACTACAATCAAGTATCAACTCCCGGTTGAATCGAAAGTCAGTCTAAAAGTATTCGATGTACTGGGAAGGGAAGTAAAGACATTGATAAATGAGTTCCAGCCTGCAGGGCATTTCAAATTAGAATGGAATGGTACCGATTCATTCGGAAACAAAGTAACTTCGGGTATTTATTTCTACCGCATTGAAACGGATAATTATAATTCAGTAAAAAAAATGCTGCTATTGAAATAATTAAATATGCCTTTAATCTTCGGGGTTGGCTAAGTATTCTTACAAGTTGACCCCGAAACTTTATTTTGAAGAACCAAGAGACAAATAACAAAAAGCAAATAATTATCAATTCCCAAATACCGATTGTATGGTGGTTTATGATTCCACCAATGGATCATAACAAATCAGCCCCCCGGTCAAACTTCTCGCTTCTTACTTCTCGCCTCTCGCCACTATCCCCCTCCCGCCCCTAAAAAATTATTTTTACAAAAATATTTATTTGCTTGCTTTTGTTATAAAATATTTTCTATATTTACGTCAAA
>DAIRET010000182.1:0-5579 GCA_036795455.1 Ignavibacteriaceae bacterium | reverse complement strand
ATCGTTCCTTCATTCAGCGTGGGCAGAACCCAGGAACTTGTGTATTTGTTAAATAAAATTTTCCTTGCGGAAAAAGCGCCCCGAATCCCGGTTTATGTAGATAGTCCTCTTTCTGTAAATGCAACCGAAATATTCCGCCTACACCCCGAGTGCTTCGATTTTGAAACTTCCCAGTTCTTGTTGAAGAATAAAGATCCGTTCGGTTTCGGAATGCTCACTTATATAACAGATGTAGAGGATTCGAAAGAGTTGAATTCACACAGCGGACCGTTTATGATAATTTCGTCATCGGGTATGGCGGAAGCAGGCAGAATTTTACATCACCTTGCTAACAATATTGATAACCCGAATAACATTGTATTAATAGTAGGTTACTCCGCAGAGCATACTCTCGGAAGAAAAATAGTTGAAAGAGAACCGGTAGTAAAAATATTCGGTGAAGAACATAACCTTAAAGCCGAAATAGTTGTAATGAACTCATTGAGTGCTCATGCAGACTCAAATGAGTTGATTGATTATTGCAATAAACTTGACAAAAGCAGAATGCAAAATCTATTTCTTGTACACGGCGATTTTGACCAGCAGGAAAAATTTAAGCAAAGACTGAATTCCATTGGATATAAAAATGTTACTATTCCCGAACGCGGTGAAATTTTCAAACTATAGAGCAAAGGACTATTGAGAAAATTAAGTTTTATATCAATTCTTTGTTTATTATTTCTTTTACTTCACTACGGATGTGAAAGGGAAACCAATACTGTCGATTACGGTAATGGTGTTCCACCTGCCGTTCCCAAAGGTGTTAAACTTGTTTATGCCTCGGATGGCGAAGTTCTGATTGCATGGACAATAAATGTAGAAAGAGACCTTGATGCATACTTGATTTATTGCAGCGTAAATGATACGATGAACTTCTCTTTACTTGGAAAAACATACAAATCCTATTTTTATGATGATTCACTTAGTTATGACTCGGTTTACTATTATCGAGTATCTGCTATTAACCGTAACGGAAATGAAAGCCGGACTTCCGAAATAGTATGGGGAAAACCGGAAAACAGTTATCCGCCCGGTAAAGTAACTGATTTAAGTGTAAACGGTAGAAACTGGGAATCAAAAATCTATTTTTATCTAACCTGGACTCCACGCTATGAATCGGACGTTGCGGGCTATTGGATTTACAGAGATGAAAAAGAGGATTTTCTAGCCGATTCATCAACGTATATCGGTTTCACATCTAATTTTTCTTTCAATGATACAAACTCAATTGGTTTTTATAAAAAGTACTACTACAAAATCAAAGCCATCGACAAGGGAGGATTATTAGGAGTTGAAAGTAATGTAAATTCAGACCTGGTTTTAGAAATACCTGAAATTGTTTTTCCGCTTGACAAATCATTCCTTAACTATTTTGATTTTTTTCAGATTGTTACAGTAAACATGCCGGCGACTTATAGAATAATTGTCCAAACAAACGAGCATTTCGGCGAAATCTGGAACAAGGATATTTATTCAACAGCAATTACAGAGAAATTATTTATTCCCTTTACTGCGTCATACATTCAGCCTTATAAAGATTATTATTGGCGGGTAGTAACGTTTAACCAGGGGAAAATCAATCCGAACAGCATTTCACCTCTTTATACTTTTAGGATAAAACCGTAGTAATGAAAATAGTATATCTTAACATCGTTATTATCCTATTCACGCAAATGCTCTTTCCACAAGAAGAAGTGGACTCGGTTTTTGTTTACAAGGAGGCTCTTCATGTTAACAGATACTCCAGCAATTTCTCCAAGCAGTTGAGTACGTTTACGTTGTCAAACAAACTTGATTTCTTCTTCAACCATAAAGATTTTTTCTTTGAAATGAATGAAAACTTTGCTTCAACTTTTATTAAGACAACGGATAAAAGCATCCGTGATGATCAGCAGTTTAATTTTAAAACGGGGATGTCTATTTCCCCTTTTTTTGATGTCGGTGTTTCGGGTAAAAGTTTATTATTATCGGATTCCAGAACGATAAATATTAATTCCACTTCCGTTACCGAAGCTCAACTTTTTACAAAATTTAAAACCGGAGCCTTTTATATTATTCCTTCCTTCGGTTACCAAAAAAACAGGCAGGTCGGGGAAACTGACCACGGTAATGTTTTAGGATTAGAAAGCTTGCTTGATTCTTACCACATGTACGATCTTGATCTTTATGCATTCTTAAAAATCAATGACGAAAATATTTCGAGACGCAAAAATTTTAACAGGTTGATTAGAACTGCAATTGATAATAAGTTTAACGACTTTGTTACTAATGCATTCGCTTTCCAGTTTAATCAAACCCGCAAAGATTTTTATATTGTTGCAGACTCTATTACCGGGAAAGAATTCAACATCAGTAATAATATTCAAAGCCGGGTTGAGACAAATTATATACTCCGTAATAAGTTGAATTATTTAAGAGTGTTTAAGAATACTGACCTCAATTTGATTTCTACTTTTTACTGGCGGAGTATTGACAGAGATACGCGTTATAAATCTTTATCAATCAATTCTTCTTCCATTTTTGATACAAGGATAGAAGAGCTCAAATTCGACATTGAAACAAATCTATTGTATAAAACCGATAATGTAGATATTGGCTTAAAGGGAACTTATTCTGAAAGAGATGAAAAGCATCTTACAAAAAAAATTGATGGTGCCAATCCAGTATTTTTTGAGCAAAGGATAAATAGCGAAAGCCAGAAAAACAATTTTGCCAACAGGGTGTTTATATCGCTTTTCTCATCATTCAAAATATCCGATGATGATAAAATAAGTGTAAACTTTTTCCATAATAAGTTAAGATACGATACTCCCAGTCTTCAAAATATTGACGATAGGGATGAACTACTTTCAATACTGAGAATCAATTATACACGTATAATAAACCCGTTCTTCACGGGATTTCTCAACCTTGAAGGAAATCTAAATAGAATGGTTTACTTAAGCGGTAAGAGAAGCTCCAACAATTATCTAAACCGTGTATTAAAGTTGAATACAGGTGGTTTGTATGCAAGTAGAAGAATTTCTTCTTATAATAGTTTTGAAGTAACAGCGAATTATACCGTATACGATTATGAAGAATTAAATCCCGGTTATAAAAGTTATTCATTCAGGCAGTATTCGGTTTCCGATTCAACAATTATTAATCTAACCGGAAGAATCAAATTCAAGTTTACAGGGTATTTAAAGTTTGCCGAACAGGGTGAATTGCGCTGGGCATCCTTTACTATGAAACCGACACGGTACCTCGAAGAACAGTTTTTCCTTCCACAGCTTGTCGTATCTTTTCAAAGATTTGTTTTTTCAACCGGTATCCGTTTTTTTTCACTGAAAACGTTCACATATAAACAAGAAGAAAAGATAATAGATTCTTACTATTCAAGCAGCGGACCTTTATCCGAGCTAAAATACGCCATCCATGAAAGAGTTGAAATGAATATAACCGGCTGGTACGAGTTCATCAAATATAAAAATGAGCAAAAAAGCAACTCCACTAATTTATTTATTGACATAAATTGGTTTTTTTAGTGAGAACTTCATTATATTTTTGTTGAGAAAAAAAAATTTTGTACTACGTTGTCTAAAAAAGAATATCACCTTGAAATAGAAAGCGATCCTAATAATCTAATTACGGTCGAAGAGTTTGTGCATTACTTTGCAACCGAGGCTGGACTTGAAGAAGAAAAAATTTCCAACCTTCTGCTTTGTATTACAGAAGCTGTAACTAATGCGATTATTCATGCACATAAAAAAGATGCAAGCAAAATCGTAAAAATTGATGTAACAACCGATAATGAAGAAATGGTAATTATCGTTAAAGATGAAGGGCAGGGATTTGATCCGTCTAAAATCCCGGACCCAACACACCCGGATAACCTATTAAAGGATTCGGGGCGGGGTCTTTATCTTATGCGAATTTTCCTTGCGGAACTGAAGTATAATATTACTTCTACTGGGACAGAAACTATAATGGTGATGAAAAAGTAAATTCACATCACAAAAAAATCTATCGTACCAATACCATTTTTTTTGTTGAGTTGAAATCGCCGGTTGTTAAACTATAATAATAAACACCGGACGATAACCCGCTTGCATTAAAGCGGACTATATGTTCCCCACTCTCAATTATTTCATTGTTTAATAATACTCTAATTTGCTTCCCCGTAATATCAAATACTTTTAGATTCACATTGCTTTCCTTATTCAGACTGAAACTGATTGTTGTTTCAGGATTAAACGGATTAGGGTAATTTTGATTCAATACTAATGTCTGTGGAGTATTAAACTCATCTTCGGATTTTGAAACCGGCAACGGCATTCCCGCATCAATCCAGCAGGAATAGAATAATTCTGCCAAACTGATGGAAGCCCTTCTAAATAGATCTATTGTGAAGTTTTTTGAGTAACTCCACATATTAAGATAATATGTATTATTGTATGACCCGCCGGAAGCGTTTTTTCCATAAAGGTCTGCCAAAAGAACAGAATCTACAAATAGATAATTATAATAAACCATATTAAAGACATAACCGGGAACATCTTCTATGTAATTAACGCTGTCTCCTTCAAAGACTATTTGCGATTTATATTTTCCAATCATCGATGATTCATACCGTGAATGCACACCTGTTTGACCTGTGTATTGCCCGTTATAGTTCCTTGTAATATGTAAAGGCATGTGAGCATCGCCTACATAATGTCCCAGGTCTGCTGTTAGCAGCATTGCTTTATGCCAGTCTTTTTGCATTAAGGCAGATTTTAATGAATCGTAAGTCCATAGTATAGCCCAGGGTAAAGTTCCCTGGTCAATAACAAATTGGTAACCGTATAATGCAACTGCGGAATCGTAGCTTTGTGTTATATATCCAAAGTTATTAAATGTAGAATAGTTATCAATATCTATATAATGTTTAGGAGCCTCGGTAGGGTCCCAACTTTTTCTATAATCGGCATCCGAACCGTGAGCAACAAGTGAATCACTCCATGAAAGGAAGTAGTTCATTTCCTGCGGGAATGACAACGCAGTTTTCCCGTTAATAATTACATGTCCGTCTCTTCCCCATCCAAGAAAAACGAAAGAAATAATAACAAAAAGAGGAAGAATTTGTTTTTTCATAATACCTTAATTGATTGAGTTTTTGCTTTTAAGTATAAGGAAATAAATCCTATTATAAAAGGATAACTCAATCACCTTGCATCTTCTGTTTGTTACCGAATATGTTGACACCGAACAACCTGAATGACGGTGGTTGGTAATCTTTCGGCAAATAATCTTCAGGTATTGTTGTCTGGTTACCATCACGCATTGCACCGTAATGCGGAGATAATATTTCGACACCCGCTTCCCAGAACTTATCCTGAATTTTAGAATGAAGTTCGGAGTAAGCAACCGCCATACTATTCGGTTGGGTTGTGTAAGCATTTAATTCGTAAGCAACATAAAAATCATCAAGACTGGTTTGCAGTACAAATGGTTTCGGCTCTTTAAGAATATTTTCGCAATCCATTGCTGCCGAAATCAGCAACTCATGTGTTTTTTTC
>DAIRET010000181.1:0-5583 GCA_036795455.1 Ignavibacteriaceae bacterium | reverse complement strand
TTCGATCATTTTTATAGCTATTTGGTAGGGTATTTGGGGTTAATTGGTCATTTTGGGGTTAAGTGGTTAGGTTTTTGGGGCTAATTGGTCATTTTTGGGGCTAAGTGGTCGAAAAAGTGACCACTTAGCCCCATAACCAATTAGCCTCAAGGGGTAAATTGGTCATTTTTGAAAAATGGGGCTATTTGGTTAACGAATTCGGAATCAGGACGAAAAGTTATGTCCGAATCATCGATAAAAAAAAAATTAGTGACCACTTTACCCCACATCATCTTACACCTTTTTCTCACGATATGGAATCAACTGGTTCTTAGAAATTATAACTCGATTTATTCAATTGTGGTTGATTCACTAAATAACAAGTGGATTGCTGCTAATATTCAAGACCCAACATACGGAGGGGGAGTATACAAAATCGATTCTACTGATAATGAAATTGTAAGTAGCGGGATTTCGCTTCCCTTTAATTGGGTGAACAGGATTTATATCGATAAACAAAACACGAAGTGGTGCGGTACTAAATATGGGTTTGTTAAACATGTTGATTGTAGTGTTTTTATTAATATATCTAATTCAAAGCTTGGTCATAATGAAGTCCTTCGTATGGTGATAGACACATCAACGAATAAAAAATGCTTTGCATCATACGGCGCAATACCTCTTAGTGGTGAGGTATTACCACCCGGATTTCTCTCAATTAATAAAGATACTGAATGGGTTTACTTTAATTACGAGAATTCGCCGATAATTGGTGGTGTAAATTCAATGACTTTTGATAACGAAGGAAATTTATTCGCAACTTTATTTGAAAACTATCCAAATGATTTATATAAAATAACAGGAAATGATTGGAATAACATTCCCATACCCCAGGTTCAGAATTATGATATTACATATCTCTACTGGGATGTGGACAAATTATGGGTATGCTTTGAAGAGGGAGAAGTTTTTCAGTACAATGGAAATTCATGGACACAAGTAATTGGTTCTCCTGTAAATAGTTTTAGAAAGATAGTTAGAATTGGAGATAAATACTATTGTGCCTCATTTATGGGACTTGTTAAATATGAGAACGGGGTATGGACACAGTATACAAAGAACAATTCGCCTTTACCTTCTAACAAGGTGAATGATATCGCTATCGATCTTACAGATAATCTGTGGATAGGTACTGAAAATGGTTTAGCATATTTTGATGGAATTAACTGGATAATTTACAATTCTGCAAATTCACCCCTTGAAAGTAACATTATTCAATCTATAGTAGTGGATAAAGCAGGAAAACTATACATTGGAACCGACAAAGGATTATTTCGTAAATCGGGCGATAATTGGAGGCATTATACAGCTATAAATTCAGGATTACCAGATATTACAAATCCCTCTATTCTTGGAGTCCCTGACTGTCTTAATTCTTTTCATTCTTTAGCCGTTGATACTTCGAACCATATTTGGATGGCGACCGGAGGAGGTGTCGGGGTTTATAATGAATTCGGTATTCCCGTTCCAGTAGAATTACTTTTCTTTTCTGCCGTTGTAAACGATTATTGCGTTAATCTATCATGGGTTACTGCAACAGAAACAAATAACTACGGTTTTGCTATTGAACGAAAAGCATATGATAAGTCTGATTTATATAATCAACCGGTAGGCTATTCGCAAATCGGTTTTATTGAAGGGAATGGGACGACTGCAGGGCGGCATCAGTACAGTTTTACTGACAATGTTAATTCAGTAGGTCAATATTCCTATCGATTAAAGCAAATTAACTTTGATGGTACATTTGAGTATTACTTATTAAATGATTTTGTTGAAGTTGGACTACCTTCTAGATTTGAACTTAAGCAAAACTACCCTAACCCATTCAATCCGGTAACAACAATAAGATTTTCTTTACCATCCAATATGAAAAGTGAAAGTACCAATGTACAATGGGAGCAGGGGAAAAACAACCAGCTTATTCCCGGGGCATTGGTCAAACTAGTAGTGTATGATATTCTTGGAAGGGAAGTAACAACGCTTGTTAACGAACCGGCAGAAGTAGGTACTTATGAAGTTAAATGGGATGCTTCGGCTTTTTCATCGGGGGTTTATTTTTACAGACTAACATTTGGCAGTTTTATTGAGATCAAAAAAATGATGCTGTTAAGATAGACTTGAAAAAAATGGATGATCGTATTGAGATAATCTTAAAGTAGTCTTGTTTGGGCAGGATGCTCCCACAAAGTATTCTAAGTATCAAAATAGAATTGAAACCGGTTATTAATTGGTTTACAAAATAAAGAATATTTTGTGTAAATTTGAATCGGTAAATCTGCTTTTTAGCAGGTTCTTTTTGTTATATGTTCAAATACTAATCACTAAAAAGGAGAAGTTATGGCTTTCTCATTAAATAAAGCGATGCTAATCGGAAATCTCGGAAAAGACAGCGAAACAAGGGTTACTCCGAGCAATCTTTCCGTTACAACTTTTTCAGTTGCAACTACCCATGGTTTTAAAAACAAGGAAGGCAGCTGGACAAACGAAACTACATGGCATAATGTAGTTGCGTGGAGTTTATCCGACTATTATAAGGAAGCACTGAGAAAAGGAGCAAAAGTTTACATTGAAGGCAGGATTTCCAAACGCGATTATACCGACAAAGATGGAATAAAACGATATACATCGGAAATTATAGCAGATAAAATTATTCCGCTTGATGGTCGCGGTGATTTTCAATCTTCCGGCAGCAGCGAACCCTCAGGTGGTGATGAATCCGCAAATATTTCTGTTGAAGAGAACGACGATCTGCCGTTCTAATTATTTGTAGAGTTAAGGTTGCTTTTTGGAAATTGACTGGCTATTCAAGTCCATTATTTTAATTCTGCTGATTTTTCTTTCAGCCTTTTTTTCGGGTTCCGAAGTTGCTCTGTTTTCTCTAGATAAAAGAAAACTAAATAACAACTTCGGAAATAACCCGTTATTGTTAAAATATATAACAAATCTTCTTGAATACCCGAGAAGGCTGCTTGTTACTATTCTAATCGGGAATACAATTGTGAATGTTGCAGCTTCTATTGTTGCCGTTACAATTGCTCTTGATTATTCAATTATTTACAATATCCCGGAGAATATCGCACTTACAGTCCAGATAATTTTATTAACCACCTTAATTATTCTGTTCGGTGAATTAACCCCAAAGGTGTTGGCAGTTCGCAACCCGTATAAGTTTTCATTTATTGTTGCAATTCCTATATATTGGTTAAGTGTTTTACTCTACCCGGCATCCGAATTAATTACCGAGTTAATGAAAACGGTAGCGGGTAAATTTAATTTTGACCGGAAGAAAACAGTAATAACTCACGACGAAATAAAGCATCTTGCAGAACTTGGGCACGAAAAAGGAACACTTGAAGAGAGCGAAAATGAACTGATTCAAAGTATCGTTTCATACAAAACTGTCCAGGTGCGTGAAATAATGAAACCGAGAGTTGATATTATAGCAGTTTCCACCGAAACAACGCTTGATGAAATTGTAAAAACAATTACTACTTCAGGGCATAGTCGTATTCCGCTTTACAACAATGACCTTGATGAAGTTGTCGGAATTATATACGCTAAAGATCTTCTGCCTTATATAAAAGACGAACAACTTAAATCCGGTTTTAAGCCGAAAGAAATAGCAAGGGCGTCATTGTTTGTCCCGGAAACAAAATACATAAACGATTTAATGACTGAATTCCAGGAAAAAAAGATGCACATTGCCATTATCGTTGATGAATACGGCGGTACATCGGGACTTGTAACACTTGAGGACATTATTGAAGAAATAATCGGTGAAATACGTGATGAATACGACAAAGAAGAAGAGCCGATAGTAAAAATCAACGATTGTTCATATCTTGTTTCAGGTTCTTTACAGGTTGATGAAATTAATGAGACTCTTGATTTACGGATTGATACAACTGAAGCAGATTACGATACTATAGGAGGATTTGTACTTGAACATGCAGAGTCAATTCCCAAAGAAGGTTATTCATTTGAACTGGACGGTATCAGGTACACTGTAAAAGAAGTTGCTAAAAAAAGAATAAAAAAAATACAGATTGATATAGATGAAAAAAGGTTGTCTGATTAAAATTTTGGTTATTACTACCATCGTCTTTGCATCGATTTTTTATATCTTTACAAATAAAATGGATGATTGGGTTGTTAAACCTCTGAAGGGACTTGTTCGTAGTACAACATTCGGGAAAGTTGAAAATAAAATCGAGAGTTATCCTCCTTCTCCTTACAAAGATTCATTAAAGGTTGTATTATCAAACTATTTTGAAAATTTCGAAAAACAAAAGAATATTGATCTTGGCAGGTTAAACCGGCTTGGAGATTCAATTTATTCGATAATTACCGATAGTGTTTTAACTACGGATGAATTTGAAAAGATTCTTCAACTTATTGAAGCAGATAAAAACTATGAGAAATGAAAGAAAAACCGAAATTAGAGTAGGTATTACTGTTATTGTCGCCATATTATTGTTAATATGGGTTATAGGATGGGCAAAGAACATGTCGCTTAATTCATCCCGGCTTTTTATTGATGTTAAATTTGATAACGTTGCCGGACTTGAATTAGGCGATAACGTTACAGTCAGCGGTGTTAGAAAAGGTTTTGTTGAAAGCATCAGCGTTAAAGAGCATTATGTGATGGTTAAACTTTCACTTGAGAGCGATGTGAAACTAAAACAGGATGCTTTATTTTCGGTTATGATGCTTGATCTTATGGGAGGTAAAAAAGTTGAAATTAATCCCGGGACATCGAATATTTCTATGAATTACAGCGAACTGCAGCATGGTAGTTACCAGGCGGATATTCCGGCAGTTATTGCACTTGTCGGCTCATTAAGTAGTGAAATTCCGGTTATGGTTGAACAGGTTAATCTTACCCTTACATCCATAAATAGATTTTTACAGGATAAAGAGTTTGAGTCGAACCTTACTACAACACTTGAAAACCTAACAGTAATGACCCGTAAACTAAACGGAATGATAGATGAAAACAGGGACAACCTGAAATCAATTTCATCAAATACTGCTGCCGTTACAAATGATGTTAAAGAGTTTTTATCAGGTAATAAGGAACAAATTAATCAAACTTTCGATAACCTCTCCGAGCTTATAACAACCACCGATAAACTAGTAAACGAACTAACTACAATTATTGAAGACACTAAAACAGGTAAGAATAACGCTGGTAAACTGCTGAATGATGAGAACCTAATTAAAGACCTGAACGAAACACTACAGTCTGTTAAAGAATTAACCAAACTGCTTAACGACCAATTAAAAGGGAAAGGTATAAACGTTGATGCGAATATTAGGCTATTTTAATATTATTGTTTTTATAATTCTATTTATATCTGCCGGTAATGCAACTTATGCATCCGAACCTTCAAGAAGTAAAAAAGGTATGGTTGTTACTGCTGAACCGCTTGCTACCAAAGTCGGAGCTCAAATATTAAAAAAAGGGGGGAATGCTGTTGATGCTGCTGTAGCGGTAGGATTTGCACTTGCAGTTACTTATCCAACAGCCGGTAACCTCGGCGG
>DAIRET010000180.1:0-5683 GCA_036795455.1 Ignavibacteriaceae bacterium | reverse complement strand
CCGAAATAGAAAACGCGGCATACCCCTTCTTCCATGAAAACTTAAAATTCACTTGTTTATTAATCCAATTTGAAGAACTCCCTTTTAGCAAATGCAAAACCTCTTCAATTGTTTTGTCAGTCGGGAGATCAACTATTGCATGAACGTGGTCGGGGTTAACATAGTTGATTCTCATGTAGATGTTTTTTTCTTTGGAATAATTGTAAAAATATTCAGAGATTTGTTTTCGGAGTTCTCTATCCATTAGAGACTTTTCATTATCATGTGTTCCCCAGATTATATGGAGCCAAATTTTAGTATAAGATCGAACAGACATGTATCCTCCACAATAAAAAACATTCAAAAACTGTTCCCAAAGGGACAGGTGAAACAGTTTATATTCAGTTTGCTTACAGTTGATGGCACCTTGATAAATCAAGGTGTTAATAGGATTAGCTTTTAATTTGTTGGTTTATATGTTGATTTCTCCCGAACCACACTCTTTCTCTTCTTCTTTCTCTTTTTCTTCTTCTTACTCCATCCATTATCCACCCCGAAGACTACTTACAGTAAGCAGCTTCTGCCCATAAACACAATTTTATTAATTATTCGGAACTTTTGAACACAGCTCCGCCACGTTACTCACATCTGGAAAAAACGAAATGAAAAACAATGCCCGGTCCTTACGCCGCGCAGCTAAAATTTTATTAAATATGTAGAACGATAGAACAGGAAAACGGTATTTAATACCTGAAGGGAGAATGGAGATTTAATAATATGTTCAAATACTCTATTGTGCCGGACGAATATTTACTCTACCGTTGGAATAATAGAAATCATCAATCATAAACCATATACACAAAAGAAACATTAATACGTTGAACGGCACCACACATAAGAACCTTAACCAAACGACTTATCCGCTCAACAAAAAAACATCCTAAATATTCCGGCAGAAACATAAACAATCTTTTTTTTATTTGCAACTGTTTTTTTATTTCCGATTGGATTTATTCATTTTCTTTCCTTATTTTGATACAAAAGAATTTTGAGCAAATATCTATGAATACAAGCCTGAAAAACCGTTTTGCATTACTAACCGGATTAATATTACTTCTTTTTTCCCCTTTAATAAAACCGCAGATTACAGTTCCCGGTATTGACGGTCTAACTTTTAACGAAACCGGCAGCGATTATACTTTACAAATTACTACTGCTTTTACTCTACATAACATACCCGTTAAACCGGCTTCTTTATGGCTTACATGGAAACATGCTGAAAATACTTTTATTATTTACGGCTCTTTACAGCTTAACTTCGATGATGATTCTATTAATGTAACTCTCGGTACAATTAATAACCCTGGATTAACAATACATAACCGGCAGATAAACTCCGTTGTATTCGAGATAAATTCCAGCTTTTCGTTAAAAGGATTGGTTTTTCACCCGGAACAAATCGGTTTTGAATGGATGCGGGAAAATGAAAAATATATTATAGTCGGTTTAATTGCTGTTGAATTAGCCGGGGATACTATTACTGCAAACATCGGCGATGATATTGTACCGGGAATAGAAATAAACAGCGGGGTAATCGACTATATAAATATTACTATCACTCAACAATTTAATGTTGATGGTATTACTATTCGTCCCGTTGCACTTGGTTTGAATTGGTCCGGGATTCAACACAAATTCAAAATGTTCGGCTCTCTTGCTCTTATTTTTGAAACCGACACAATCCGTACTGCTCTCGGTTTGTTAAATAGTCCCGGTATTGAAGTTACAAACGGTAGTATCGATTTTATAAATATCTCATTATCCGCCGATTTCAATTTGAAAGGGTTAAAAGTTTCACCGCAAAACTTAACTTTCTACTGGGATAAAACAGCTTCAAGATTTAAGATATACGGACTTGCGGAACTAAAACCGGGTGATGATGAAATGTTTGTTTCTCTCGGTGAAGATTACGATCCCGGTATTGTAATTTCTTCCGGCAAAGTAGATACTATCAATATAGAGCTAATTGCAAATTTTAGTTTAAAGGGAATTACTTTTCATCCTCAAAATCTTGCTTTCCATTATTCAAGATATGATTCGCTTTATAAAATCTACGGGTTATCTACTCTACAAATTGAAAATGATACTTTAAATGTTTTACTCGGGAACGAATCTTCACCCGGCATAAAAATTAAAAAGGGGGAAATTGAATCGGTTAATATCGGTGTAACGGCTTCATTTAATCTTAAAGGAATCAATTTAACTCCGAAACAATTTACATTCGTATACGACAAACCCGGTTCAAGGTATGTAATGTTCGGTACTGTTTTACTTGCTATCGAAGAAGATACTTTTTCTGTCTCGCTCGGTACGGAAGCTGCTCCCGGGGTAGTTATTTCTCAAAGTATTCTTGAACAGGTAAATGTTGCATTCCCTGCAATGTTCAAACTGAAAGGATTGTCAATTAAAAATCTATCCGCCGGCTTCCAATGGAATAGAACTTTACATCAATACGGGTTTTACGGTGGTTTAAGGATTTTATTCGACTCAAACGAAATTAATGCCTCTGCCGGTACACCCGATTACCCCGGAATAAAAATAGTTGACGGAAAACTAACGGATGTTAATCTTTCTGTTTCGGGCGATTTCCATTTTGACGGCGTTACTTTTACTCCATCAAATCTTTATCTATCATGGAGCAGCGACCCTTCAAGGTTTTACTTCTCCGGCGAACTTAAACTTCAGTTCGATGATGAATTTATTGAAGTCGACCTTTCGGACGGCAATAAACCAGGTATTGAAATAATTGACGGTAAGATTGAATTGATTGATATTTCCCTTACTGCTTCATTTGATATTAAAGGAGTTACTATTCATCCTTCCGAACTATCTTTTTCTTACAGTAAAAAAGATTCTTTATATAAGATTTACGGCTCACTCCTTTTTGAAGTACAAAACGATATCTTAGCGGCTCTATTGGGGAATGATTCTTTACCCGGTATTAAGATTAAAAACGGAACTATAACCGAATTTAACATAGGTGTTACTGCTTCCTTCTCTCTTAAATCAATTCAAATCTACCCGCAGCAACTTACTTTCCGGTGGAATAAAGCGGACGATACTTTTGTTATGTTCGGTAGTATCAAAATTACAGTTGAAAGCGATACAATCTCTGCTTTCTTCGGTACCGAATCAAACCCGGGTGTAAAAATTGTTAACGGTGAAGTTACTCACGTTAATATCGGGGTTACTGCGGACTTCAAGCTAAAGGAATTATCTGTCAAACCTAACGGGCTTACAATTCAATGGGATGGCGGACCCTCCGGGCAGGATCATATTTATAAATTCTTCGGCGACCTTTTTATTGAAATCGATGAACAACAGCTTAATGCATCTTTCGGTACTTTCGATAAACCGGGTATTATTATTCACAACGGCTCGGTTGCAAATCTTAACATCGGAATTGCAAGTGATTTCAAACTCGGTAATATTGAAGTTATTACTAAAGATTTACGGCTTCAATACGGCAACGAAAGATATTTACTTACGGGGTTGATGGAAATAAAAAACTTATGGACTGCAACTATCGACCTCGGCTCCAGCGGTAATGCAGGTATTGAGCTTGATGTTTCCGGTGTTAAAGATAAGTTTATTCTCGAAAGCCTCGTTATAACAATTCAACATGCCGGGCTTGGTGCAATCGATTTCAAGAAAATTCAGCTTGCATTTAAGAATAATACTATCAATGAAGCGCTTCTTAATGTCTCTTTTCCACCCGGTTGGGATATAGAAGGGAAAATTCTTTTTACAGGTAATCCCGCTAAAGTAAACTCCGTTTCGCTATCATGGGAAGCTGAAAATATAGATGCTGCTATTGAAATCCCGGGTACGGGTGTTGTTGTTATGAAAATGGATGGCACTATTGTAAACCTTGATAATCCTGCTAATCTTTATTTTCACGGCGATATCGGTTTTGCTTTCGGAGGTCCTTTTACCCTTGATGGAAAAGAAGTTACTATGATTTATCTTCAAGCCGGTGCAACTGTAACTCACTCGGAAGTAAAATTTACAGGCGATACTTATGTAGGAGCTTACCGAACCGGCGACGGTAAATGGCATTCGATACTCGGCAAAGGAAATATAACTATAGACCTTATCTGGAATAAAAGTTATTCTATAAAAGGAGATTTTAAAGTTCCTACAGACCCTGTAATTGAAGCTGTTCTTAATGCAAAAATTAACGAGCATAAAAATATCGATGCACTTCTAAAAGTTGAATTTATTGTACCTCACTGGGTTCCGATAATTCACGGTAAACATTTCGGCAGTGTTGACGGTGCTGTTAGATATATAAACGGCTCTCCTTCTTCAAGTTATGCTGCTGCATGGGTTAAAGTAAATTTACTTGTAAAACATATAACGACAGGCGTTAAATATAACTTCGGAAAAAAATCTTTATCAACAATTGGAAGCGGTACTGTTAGTGATATTGAAAAACAAATTCACAATGATATTGGTAATTCTTCGGCAAAGACTTCCCTGAACAATACACAGTTGATAAACAGCTTCATTATTGAACCGAAAACGCCGCAGATGCTTTATGTATCTCTTAACTGGCAGAAAGAAATTGATACGGCATACATAACTGTATTGGGTCCCGATGGGATAATGAATTTAATAAATCTTAAAGTACTCGATAACGATTCTAGCGGTGTTATACCAATTGTTACTACATCCGACAATATTACGGTTGTTAATAATGATTCTACTGCGGAGTTTTTATTATTGGCAAATTCACTTAATACGGAAGATTCATTAATCGAACACGCCTCTTTAACTCCCGGGGAATACAAGGTGGTTCTATCTTATAATCCGGGAACAACACAAATCGATTCTTTATTGATAAATATTCAAAAGTATCATACGGATCCTTTCGGTTCAATTGATGTTAAACAATCCGGTGAAAGCAGTTATGATATAGATTTGAATTATTATTCTTACTATCCCGATAGTTGTATTATATCTGTTTACGCTAATGATTCAACCGCCTATTCAGGCAAATTGATTTCACATTTTTCATACGGAACGGTAGATGACAGCGGTTTCGGTAAAAGAAGTTTACTCTATTCCCCTGCCGGATTTAATTCGGGGAGCAAAATTTATTTCTATTGTGTAATTGATGATGGAATTAATGCCCCATTCTATTCGGAGATTCAAGGAGGATTTACTTATACCGCCCCAATTACGGGGAATGTAAAAATAATCACTCCCGGTGATACTTTGAAACCTGCATTGCTTGTCTATCTCGATCATTCTGATAACGGTTACTTCGATACTCAATCAACAGGAAATCTTGAACCTGCCTGTGTTACTGATAAAAACGGAAATTTTGCATTTCACAATTTGTCGGAAAGCGAATATAAAGTAAATATAGTTCTTCCCCCCGGTTATCTACTTGATGAATCCTCTCCGGATACACTGCCTGCAGTTATAAACTTTACGGGTTCACCATTCAATTTAAATTTTGTTATTAGGAAGGAGAATTAAAATGAACATGGTAAAAAAGTTTTGCGTGATGGTTTTGTTCCTTCTTCTTATCTCTTTGATAAAAGATATATCTGCAGGTAATGACAAAGTTACTTCTTCAATTCAGAATGAAACTCCGCATTCTCATTTCGGATGGGCAGTGGCTTTAAGTAATAAA
>DAIRET010000179.1:0-5705 GCA_036795455.1 Ignavibacteriaceae bacterium | reverse complement strand
ATCCGGCTACTCAATCTTTCAAGTTTATGCTTGTACAACCGTTAAATGCAGATAAACAAAATGATGGGGAACCGTTTATTGCAGTTGATACGGTTGGCAGCGGACCCGGAGAAACAGTTTTATACATTACAGCAAGCGAGGCTGTAATTCCGTTACCGGTAGATATGGCACCGGTTGATGCTTCCATTGTTGCCATAGTTGATTCTATTAATATTGAAAATTAATTTGAGGTGTTTTAAGTGAGAATAACAAAACAATACACCAATAGAGAAAGTCAGTCCCTTGACAAATACTTACAGGAAATTGGTAAAGTGGACTTACTTGTCCCGGAGCAAGAAATCGAACTTGCTATTAGAATAAAAAAGGGGGAACAACTCGCATTGGAACAGTTGACAAAAGCCAATCTTCGGTTTGTTGTTAGTGTTGCCAAGCAGTATCAGAACCAGGGATTATCCCTCGGTGATTTAATAAATGAAGGAAATCTTGGGCTTATTAAAGCAGCCAAAAGATTTGATGAAACCAGGGGATTCAAATTTATCTCTTACGCAGTATGGTGGATAAGACAATCTATTCTGCAAGCACTTGCCGAACAGTCAAGAATTGTGCGTTTACCGCTGAACCGTGTTGGAGCTTTGAATAAAATAGGTAAAGCTTACAGTAACCTGGAACAGGAATTCGAACGTGAACCGAGTGCATCCGAACTTGCAACCGAGCTTGAAATGGATGTAAACGAAGTTGCCGATACTCTGAAAATTTCCGGGCGTCATGTTTCTATGGATGCTCCTTTTGCACAGGGTGAAGATAACCGTCTTCTGGATGTACTTCAAAACGATCAGCAGCCTACACCCGATTCTGTTTTAATGACAGAGTCATTAAAACAGGAAATAGAGAGAGCTTTATCTACACTTACTGAACGCGAAGCAGAAGTAATCAAACTATACTTCGGGTTGAATAAAGAGCATTCTTTAACACTTGAAGAAATAGGTGAAAGATTTAACCTTACAAGGGAGCGTGTACGCCAAATAAAAGAAAAAGCTATTAGGCGGCTAAGACATGCTTCTAGAAGCAAAAACCTAAGAGCCTATCTGGGTTAATGCGGTTTTTCTTTTTAATATTGTTTGCAGCGGGACTAACCGGGATTATTTTTACCCCCGGTTGTTCCTCTGCAAATAGTACACTCCGATATAATAAAGAAAAAGGTAAGCAGACCAAACAAGAACACCCGACCAGATATTCCGGTACTACTCAAAAAACAGATTCCACAGCGGATTCTCTTTGTTATGATGAAGAAATTGACGAGGATGAATTCGAAGATTTTCCTGGAGAGGAGATTAAAGTTGATATCTCGGAAGTGTTAAAAAAATACAGCGGTAACAATACGCAGATAACTGACGACATGGGGAATAATGCCGAAAAGGTTATAATGGAGATAATAAAGTATTTAAATACTCCCTACAAATACGGCGGGAATTCAGCTAAGGGTATTGACTGCTCGGCATTCACTCAAACAGTTTTTAATAATTCACTTAGTATTTCTCTTCTCCGATCTGCGAGAGAACAATATACGCGGGGAGATGTTATAGGTGGTAGAGATAATCTGAAATTCGGCGACCTTGTTTTTTTTGATACAAGAAGAAGAGTGAAGCCGGGACATGTCGGGATTTATCTTGGTGATAATCTTTTTGCACATGCAAGCAGAAAACTCGGAGTTACAATCTCTTCTCTCAATGAAGATTATTATTCCAAAAGATTTATGGGGGGGCGAAGAATGGATGCTGCACTTTTCGGAGATTAAATCCTGGATATTTTGTAATTCTTGAATGCAAAATAAAATTCTTTAGATGCAGTTTTAATTACTGTTGCAAGCGGTACTGCCAATAACATACCGATTATTCCAAACACCTGGCTTCCTGCAATAATCAACAAAATAATAAGAAGAGGATGAATATCAACACTTTTTGAAAAAACATACGGCTGAACAAAACCGTTATCAAAAGTGTAAATAATCGTAATTACAAGCAGTATTAAAGGTACAGCAGAAAAGTTACCGAACTGAATAATTGAAATAATAATTGCCGGGACCCCCACGATTACGGGACCTAAATAAGGAACGAGATGTCCCAAACCCGCAATTATTCCGAGAGCTATTGAATTTTGTATTCCTATGAACGAAAAACCGAGTCCGCAAGCAACCCCTACAAAAGAAGCATCAATCAACCATCCTCTAACATATCTGCCGAGTTGATGTGTAACTTTTTTTATTATCCAGTATGACATTTCGGAATATTTATTAGGCAGAGTTGAGATTATTCCTTTTACAATCTTTAGTCTGTCTTTTACAATAAAAAAAGTTGTAAATGGTACTATTACAAGTAATGCTGCTATCGTAAAAATATTGGAAAAGAGAGATGTTATTTCGTTGAATGAATTTTCGAGGTGATAAGTAATTATAGTTTCAGCTTTGTTAATCAATACTCCTCTATGCATAAACGGGAAAATTTTCAACAGCTCATTTTCTAAATTTGTTAATTGCTCCTGTATTGAAAGTGTTTTAAATTCCTTAATTAATGCTTCAAGCTGCAATACAATTTTAGGGATGTAAATAGAAAGAAGAAAATATATCGCTACAAACAAAACTGCGAACACAAGCAGTGATGCATAAACCCTTTTGATTTTCTGTTTTTCGAGTAGATTTATCACCGGGTCCAACAGCATCGCAAGCAGAACCGATATAGTAAATATTATTATTAAGTGGGAAAAAAAGTATATTGAAAGGAAGGCAATTACCGGGATAATGATAATTGCCGAATACTTCAACCATTTTTCAGGAACAATATTGAGCGTTGAGTTCTCCATAATTAGTTTACGGCTTCGACGCGCCTAATGCCGGGTACTTCTCTAATCAATGCTCTTTCAACTCCGGCTCTTAATGTCATTTGGGACATCGGGCATGAACTACAAGCTCCCAATAATTTGACCTTAACAATTCCATCTTCTGAAACATTAACAAACTCTACATCTCCGCCGTCTGCTTTTAAATACGGACGGATAGTATCGAGTGCTTTAATTATTCTTTCTTTCATAAATACAAGCCTTACAGAATCAAGTGATATAAAAATAATTACTATTTACCATATGTCAAACCATTTCTGGAAGAATTCAGGTAACTAACAGCTATTTTTTCGGGGAAACCGGTTATTTATTCCTTATTCGTCGTCTCCAACCAAAATTTCCATTCCCGGCTGTGCTGAAGCTGTCAGGTTATTAATGCTGATTTGTGCGGAAAAATTCCGTGTAATTTGAGTAATTATTTTAGCGTGCTCTGAATCCGGCATATCATAAACAATAGGAATACCTGTATCGCCGCCTATTCTAACTCTTTGATCAATCGGGATACCGCCAAGAAACTTAGTCGAGTTTTCTTCAGCTAATCTTTCACCGCCGCCGCTTCCGAAAATATCGTACTTGTTTCCGGTATCCGGGGCAATAAAGAAGCTCATATTTTCAACTATCCCGATGATAGGTACATTGACACGCGTAAACATTTTCAATGCTTTCCGTGCATCTGCGATTGAAACTTCTTGCGGAGTTGTTACTATCAAAGCACCTGTAAGCGGGATAGTCTGGCAAAGCGTGAGTTGAATATCACCGGTTCCGGGAGGCATGTCGAATAAAAGGTAGTCCAGTTCTTCCCATTCCACATCGGACATAAACTGTTTAACCGCACCGCTTGCCATTGGTCCGCGCCAAATAACAGGAGCATTATCTTCAACAAGAAAACCGATTGACATAAGTTTTACACCGTAATTTTCGACAGGGATCATTTTGGTAGAATCACCGGCTTGATAAACTTTCGGTCTTTCTTTAATTCCAAGCATTAAAGGAATACTCGGTCCGTAAATATCGGCATCAATCAAACCGACCTTAGCTCCTTCTTTTGCAAGAGCGACAGCTATATTGGCAGCAACAGTGCTTTTACCTACGCCCCCTTTTCCGCTTGCAATAGCAATTGTATTCTTTACGCCTGGCAGGATTAGTGAAAGCTGCTTATTAATATTTGACACAACGTCTGCCGTCATGTTTATTTTTATTTCAGATAATGAGGGGAAATCATTTTTTACTGTATTATAACAATCCTCTTCGATTTCTCCCTTCAACGGGCAGGCTGGTGTTGTGAGTACAATGTCAAATGAAACTGTGTTATCATAAATTTTTATATTCCTTATCATGTTCAAAGAGACTAAATCTCTGTTCAAATCCGGGTCATTTACTTTTCTAAGTGAATTTAATATGTCTTCAGTTTTTATAATCTGCATTACATTCCTTTTATAGTTGTTTAGGTTACTTCTTTAAATATTTAACAGCGTTTTTAATTGAATAATTCATTAACCATTCCTGGGAGTAAACTGCTTTTTCGTTTTCGATTGGTTTTAATGTTGTATAGCTCATATCGCTATTAAGTTCACGGGCTTTTACATTATCTTTCAGGTAAATATTCAAGACCGTATTAACAAGGTGATCTTTTATTCTTGGGTCGTCAACTGGCCATGAAATTTCAACTCGTCTATCAAGGTTACGCTGCATTATATCAGCACTACTTAAATATACTTCTTCATTTCCGTCGTTGAGGAAGTAAAAGATTCTACTATGTTCCAGGTATCTTCCGACAATGCTGCGGACTTTTATATTTTCACTAAGTCCTTTTACTCCAGGAACAAGGCAGCAGATACCCCGGACAATCAGGTCAATCTTTACACCGAGGGTTGATGCTTCGTATAGTCCCGATATTAATGCCGGGTCTACAAGCGAATTTATCTTCCAGATAATCCTTGCGGGTTTTCCTTCTTTAACGTTTTTAATTTCTCTTTTTATCATGTTCATTAATTTACTGCGTAAATTAACCGGGGCGACCAACAATTTTTTGAATTCCGATTGTTTTGAATAGCCGGTAAGAAAATTAAAAATATCGGAAACATCGGAGCAAATATCCTCATCAGTTGTAAACATGCCAAGGTCTGTATACAACTTAGCTGTTGAAGCATTGTAGTTGCCCGTTGCAAGATGAACATATTTTTTCACTCCGTCATATTCTTTCCTAACAACAAGTGTCATTTTTGCATGGGTCTTCAAACCTACAAGTCCGTAAACAACATGTGCCCCGACCTTTTCAAGCTCTCTTGCCCAGAAGATATTATTTTCTTCGTCAAAGCGTGCTTTCAATTCGACTAATACAGCAACCTGTTTACCTCTTTCAGCCGCTTCAATCAACGATTCAACAACGGGTGAATTACTTCCCACCCTGTATAATGTCTGTTTTATTGCCAGCACATCGGGGTCATTTGATGCCTGTTTGATGAAGTCTATTACGGGATTAAAGGAATCGAACGGATGGTGCAAAAGAATATCTTTTCTTTTAATTGTCGAAAAGATTTCTTCATCTTCAGAAAACTCTTTCGGTATAATCGGGTAGAACGGTTTTTCTTTTAGTTGATGCAGCGGTAGATCATACATTGGCATTATATCCTTTATACCGATAGGACCGTCAATTATCTGCACATCGTTGTTAGTAATCTGTAAATTCTCAATTAAAGTATCCTTCATAAAAGGAGGCATATTTTTATTGATTTCCAGTCTGACAACCGAACCGAATCTTCTTTGACGGATATTTTCTTCAATTACCGTCAACAAGTCATCGGCTTCATCTT
>DAIRET010000178.1:0-5706 GCA_036795455.1 Ignavibacteriaceae bacterium | reverse complement strand
ATCAGTTGAATCACATGCGTAAAAAACAAAAATAAGAGATAAAACTCCTGCCAATACTAAATATTTTTTCATTACGATAACCTTCCTTCTGTTTTTAAAAAAATGAGGTGATAATTTAACTACATACTCCGATAAATACCAACAACAACACCAACAACTTTAAATTTAGAGTAGCTCGGATTAACTAAAATCGAACTAAATTCCGGGTTCTCGGAAGCTAATTCAATTGTACCATTCCTTTTGAAAAATCTTTTTACAACCGCAGCATCATCTAAAATTGCAACTACAATTTGTCCATCCTTAACATCTACATAAGGATTGACAATAACTACATCACCATTAAAAATGTATGCATCTTTTAAGCTGTTCCCCTTTACCCGCAATAAAAATGAATCTTTCGGCATTCGTGCAATGGTGGGAAGTTCAATCGTATCTATTGCATCAGGATAAATAGTAAGAGGATTACCTGCCGCTACTTCTCCCAAAACCGGTTTAGGTATAAAGAATTTCTCTTCTAAAGTCAGTTCAATACCTCTCGAAATAGATTCATTCCTTTTTACAAAACCTTTCTTTTCTATTGCCTTAAGATGCTGCTGCACAGTTGACCTGTTTTTATAATTAAAATGCATTGCTATCTCTGCAAGTGTGGGCGGAATTCCTTTTTCCACCCGTCTTTCGATTATATACTCCAATATTTTCTTTTGAATTTCAGTTAATTCCTTCTTCAAAGATAGACCTCCGGTCAGTAAGTTACAATTTACAAATACCATACGTTTGTATGGTGCAACTTAACTTATTCTGATAATATTGTCAAGTCCATTTCTTTTTGATCTAAATGATGTGGCACTGTAAAGGATAGAGGTTAATGCTTTATCATTGTAGGAGTTAACCGGTTAATTTAAACCGGTATATGTAGAATCAGATAAAATAATTTTCAATTGAACCGAAGAAAAAACACTTCTCTTCAGTTCAATCGATAGGATTTACGTAAAAATCTTTTCTAATGATTCGATCATTTTTTCCCTGAAAATCGGTTTTGAGATAAAATCATTAAAGCCTGCTGCTACAAATTTTTCTTTATCTCCCGGGAGCACGTAAGCAGTAACTGCAATAATCGGTAGTTTAGCATAAACCGGCATTTGACGGATCATTTTAAGAGCATCAAGCCCGTTATACTCCCCTTGCAGGTTTATATCCATAACGATAAAATCAAACTGGTTGGATGTAATTAAAGGTAAAGCCTCTTCAAAACTAACGGCAAATTTCATATCCTTTAGTTCTTTCATCTGCACTTTGAACAGAATTTGGGAATCAACCTGATCTTCAATATACAAACATGATAATCTGGATATTTCCAATTCTTTTGGTTTTTGCTGAAGCGGCTGTTCTTCAGGCTTTGCAGTTTCGAGTTCAACTACATCCGTGGTTTTTGCTTGTACAACGACCGGTTCTTTAACTTCAGTTACTTTATGTTCGTTCTTTTTGCTATTCCAGTCGATTTTAGGTATCTCGACAGAATCAGTTGTAACCGCTTCAGGTATCATAGCCGGAGCTTCTTCATGGGTTATTTTCTTTTCTATTAAAACCGGTTCTTCACTTTCTTCAACAACACTTTCGCTTGTATCAACTCTTAAAATAATCGGGAATATAAAACCAAATTCGGAATCTTTTCCCGACTTTTTTACTAATTCCAATTTACCCTGTAAAATCTCAAATATTTTTTTTGCTACAAGAACCGAATAACGGGACAATCCGAATTCGCGGATAAAAGAGACATCTTTGCTCTTAAATACAAGGTCAAGTGTTTTCAACAGCTTATCGGATATTTCAGCTTCGTCATCTTTAAAAGAGACTAAAAAGTTATCTTCATCATACTGGTAGCCTGAAATATATAGTTCTTTTTTCTGTGAAATCTTGAAACACATCCTCGATAAAACGTAAAGAAAAGTCTTTAGCATTAAAATATCAGTTTTTACTTCAAGCGACCAGGATAGTTTGCCGTATAAAAACTCTTTTTCTTTGAGAATTCCTGTATTGTCTTTAAGCTCTTTATTCACAGTTTCAACAATTTCAGCGAAGTTGCTTTCCGTAACTTTAATTTTACCTGCTTCAATATTAACCTGCGAATACTCAGCCACCGAATTCATTACATCCAGCAGTTGAATTCTATTTTCCGTAATATATTTTAATGCTTCCACCTGTTCTTCGTTTGGATTATCAACGCTATCCTTTAGTTCCTGAACAAAACCGAGAATTACATTAATCGGGGTCAATATTTCATGGAAAATTGTAGTCAATACTTGAGGATTAATATAATCATCAGCCTGTTTAACAACCGGTTTTTCAACTTCAGTTTTAACTTCAACTATTTTCTCAATTACATGCTCTTCCGGTTTCCCTATTACAGAATATGAAATAAGTTCCCCGTTAAAATCAATTACAGGTGAAATTGTAACGGCACACTTTAGAAAGCTGCCGTCTTTCTTTTTCAAATTAATAGTGGCATTGAATGCATCATTCAGCTTGGAGTTGAACACTAATGAATTGATACGTATTCTATCTGTTTCTTCCAGTAAAGAAATAAAGGAAGAGTTTTGAAGATCATCCGGGATATAATTCAAATAAGTTGAAACCGGAAGATTAATGTATTGTATAAATCCAACATCGTCTGTTGTGAACACCATATTATCAGTGTTGTCAAAAATCGATTTATACAACTGTAAGTTCTTCTCTTTTTCGATATCGGAAGAAACATTACGAATAATATTAAAATGAGCTTCGCGTTCATGGAACTTAAATGGGTTTTTATATATCTCTACATAAACAATAGAACCGTCTTTCCGCTTGTGTTTATAAGGTCCGTTAAAAGTTTTATCATCACCTTCAAAAGAGTTATTTTCAAGCAAGGTCTGGATGTCTTCCGGGGCATATAAATCGGTAAGGTCCATCTTTAAAAACTCATCTCTAGAAAAACCATAAAGATTTAGTGCAGCTTCATTTGCTTCCAGAAAACGAAGGTTTTCTAAATCATAAATAAATATCGGGTCTGGATTCTTTTTAATTAATACGTCGAACATTTTACCTCTTTTTTTTATGAGTTCTTCAATGTCATCTACTTCTTTTTGTTTTTCTAAGGTTAAAAAATAGTTAATATTCTCGTTATAATCACCAACTATTTTCACAATTTTAATCGTATAGTTTTCTATTTCATGGTTACTTTTAATCTTCCCGGTAAGTTCCATTTGCAACTCGCCGGAATCCAAAACCTTAGAAATTTCTTTACTTGTAACCTGTTCAAATACGTCGAAATACTTTGTACCGAATAAGTCTTTTTCAATTCCGAGTTCGCCAAACATTTTTTTATTATAATTGGTGATTTCTCCCTTTTCATTAAAAAACAGATATGCCAAAGGAATATCAAAGCTTTGATATGTATTTAAACTCGAACCGGATAAATCACTCTTCATAGTTTGTGCAATACCGATTACTGCTTGTAGTTGGTTTTCGGAATCAATCAATGGAATTTCTATAGTTAAGTAATTCTCCGAGGTAGAAAAACCTTTAAGCTGAATTCCTTCAGTAATAAAACAGTTAAGCGTATTCTTAATATAAGAGCTAATAGTTTGATTAAATTCAAGTAGATAGTAAGGAAGGAAATACTCTTCACTTTTTCCTTCAACTTGCTGCGGTTTAAGTTTATACATTCCGGCAAGTTTATCATTAACTAATATGAATTTATCATCTGGTTCTTTAATCCAAAACATTTCCGGGATTTTATTCACCATGTTTTGAATCTTTTCTTTTCCAATAAAAGTAAAAGGGAAAGAATTTTTTATTTCATCGATGATTGCTATTACATCATTAGACAAAACCTTTTTAAGTTTTTCCGGGGAACAATAAATGAGCTTATTTCCTTTTTCACTTTTACAGTAATTCAGGTTTATAGTCAAAAGAAAATATGATTTTTCAATAAACGACAAAGGTTTAGTTACAATTTCACATTTTACTTTGCCCGACTTCAATTGCATTTCAAGAATATCGGTAATCGTTAAACTTTGTTTTTCTTTTTGTTCCGATATTCTCTCGAAGAAACTCTTTAATTCTACGGGTAATATTTCAAATAAGTTTTTTCTTTCCAATGAAGCATTGAGCAGACTTTCGGCAGCAGAATTGAAGATCAAAATATCTCCATGTTCATCATACACTAATGCCGGTACTGTGAATGACTCCAACACCGGTTTTAATATTCCAATATGTAAACTTTTATCTTCCACTTGCTTTACATCTATTTATTTTGCGCCTGGATTTGTAATAGTAAATGTATTCGAATATAATGATTTCGTTACACCATCGGTTGCTGCAACCCGATAGATGTATGTTTTCTGTGCATCGGTTGTTAAATCATTGTATTGAACACTGTTTACACCCAAAAAAGCTATTTGCTGAAAATCAACAGGTGATGTCTCTTCTTTCCTCTCGATAATAAAACCAATCTCATTCGAAGAGTTATCTACCCAGTTTAATTGCATTATGTTCCCTGTTAAAAAAATCACATATAGATTTGAAGGCGGATTTATTGTAATTGCCTGAGCAGTAATTGTAACTTCGTCAGAATATGCTGAACTATAAACATCATCAGTGGCTTTTATCCTATATACATAAGTTGTTCCTGTTTGAATTGTACCATCATCCCAGGCTTTATCAGTATGCGGTAGTACAGCTATTTCAGTAAATGAATTTGATTGAATCGTTTTTCTTTCAATAATAATTTTAGTTGCTTTTGAATCGCTGCTCTTCCAGGAAAGCCTTACTGTACTTGAATTGAACATAACAACTTTAAGTTCAGTCGGAGTATTAATCTTGTATGTAGGCATTTTTACTGATACTTCCGGTGATGTTGATGAATCTTTATCTGAGAATACTTTTATTCTATAAAAGTATTCCAATCCCGCCAGTAACCCGATAGAATCCAAATATGCAGTTGAGTTTGCCTGTAGAACCGCTATTGATTGATAAGCAGTAGACGAAGTTTTTCGTTCCACTTTAAAGTAGTTTTCGTTTGTTGAATTATCTTTCCATGTCAGCATTACTCTCTTTGAAGATAATGCTTGCGCAGAAAGATTAGAGGGTGCAGGCAAATCTGTTGATGTACTTGTCCCGCTAATAGAAACTTCATTACTGAAGGACGATTTCCCGGCATCATTAAAAGAACACATTTTATATGTGTATGAAAGATCAGGGTTAATCTCAACATCATTTGTATTGAAGCTGCCGGCAGTAACTTCTTTTATTTTCGCAAAACTTCCACCCGATGATTCTTTCCGCCAAACTTCGTAACCGCTTACAACTTTTGAAGTATCCTTCCATGAAATGTTTATCGTGTTTGCCGATATTTTTAACAAGCTGATACTGTACGGAGGATATGGAGGGGTTTTCACATTTACCACAAGAATATTGTGCATAACAGTACTGACCGATAGGTTTCCATTAACATCGTACAGTTTGTAAAAATAACTAATCCTTTTGCCCAATAAAGAAATAGTGGCTTCCCATTGTATAACCGGGTAGGAACCATCCGACCCGAAGTAGAAAGTCTTGTATAAGACGGAATCAATATATAATTCGATTTTATTCAAGCTATTATCGTCGTAGGCGCCTATCCTGAAGGAATTGTAACCAACTTCAAGAGTATCGTTCGATTGAGGG
>DAIRET010000177.1:0-5736 GCA_036795455.1 Ignavibacteriaceae bacterium | reverse complement strand
GAATTGAAATAGATGTTCTGAAAAGAGATGGATAAAAAGCGATTGTGGTTTTAATCGTACTATTGTAGAATTGAAATAGTGATTTCCCATAACTATAATTAACTGGAAATTCAGTTTTAATCGTACTATTGTAGAATTGAAATACTCATTCAACAAGTTGAGAGAAGGGATTGAGTTAAGTTTTAATCGTACTATTGTAGAATTGAAATTAAAAACTCCGATTTTTTCATTTTAGTTGATTTCATGTTTTAATCGTACTATTGTAGAATTGAAATGGGCTTTGTTTCGTTCTCCGTTTTTTTTGCAGAAACGTTTTAATCGTACTATTGTAGAATTGAAATGGGAATAATTATCGACCTCTTCCAGGGGTACTGGCTCGTTTTAATCGTACTATTGTAGAATTGAAATGCAGACGAGATAATTCGGCTCAACAGTAAGCGGTGGTTTTAATCGTACTATTGTAGAATTGAAATGAAGTTAGAAAGGGTAGGAGAGATTGCTTATGAATGTTTTAATCGTACTATTGTAGAATTGATCCCGAAGGAATCGGGATTATTAGTGCAAGAAAATGTTTGGAGTCCCGACTTGTCGGGATTAATCGTACTATTGTAGAATTGATCCCGAAGGAATCGGGATTACTAGTGTATGAAAATGTTTGGAGTCCCGACTTGTCGGGATTAATCGTACTATTTCCTATGGAATTATCCGAATTATTCTTAAATTTGCATCGTAAAAAGTGTGATTTTTACAAATGTTTTTGCACCCGTAGCTTAATTGGATAGAGCATCTGACTACGGATCAGAAGGTTGAAGGTTCGAGTCCTTCCGGGTGTACTAAAGCAGAATCTTTATGGTTCTGCTTTTTTTATGTATTCATCGTATAGTTAAGTCTTAAAATAATATTGGATAGAGAATCTGATCCCGTTTTGCGTGAGATCAGAAGGTTCCGGGTTCTCCCGATAAATCGGGACTGCGGGTGTACCAAAGCAGAATCTTTATGGTTCTGCTTTTTTTATTAATCTACTTTAAAAGAAATAAGGGTTGTTCAATCGACAACCCTTACATTTCTATCTCTGCATATAAATTGAGAATTATATTAGTTCACTACTTAAGGAAGAGTAACATCATTCTGTCCAACAAGAATACGATTCTTAGTTCTAATTGCTTCATTCCGTACCTCAGCAGCAGTATTTGATGTATTTATTACTTGTTCCAAAGCATCAATAATAACACTCCTATTATGATGAAAAGAAAACCAACCCAATGCCTCTGCAATATACCTTCTAACCGAATCAGGCTGTTCTTCATTCTTTAGCTGATCCAACAAGAAAGGTAACGCTTCGGAGAATTTGTAATTTCTGAATGTTCGAATTTCGGATAGTTTACTCTTAAGTTTTAACGTATCGCTAAGTATGTTCGGAATTATTTCTTTGTTCAACCATTCATCACTCCGATTAAAACTACCGGTTGCTTGTTTTTTATAAAGCTCTTTCGAAGCAACTTCAGGCATTGCATCAATATACTTCATCGTTTCTTCGTTGGCTTTTAAGGACGAAATGAAGGTTAAAGCACTTCTACCGTTAAATACTACTCTTGGTGATTCATCCGTCATTACAACTTTAACGAGATAAGGTAAGAATTCCTCCAATGCTACTTCCCCCATCCATTCGGCAGACTTCCTCCTAATAAACTCATAACTATCATTTACCGATGTTTTTAATACATTATGGAATGCGGATGTATTTAGTTCCGCAAGATATTTGATTGCATTCATACGGACATTAATAGCCGGATCATTCATATAATGATCAACGAGCTCCTTCTCGTATTTATCTTTAAGGTTTTTGTAAAGATAACGGACTGCAAGACTTCTAACTTCATCATCTTCCGAGTTTAATAACGATTTCCACAGTTCTATGTTATTCTTTTCAATAACCATTTTTCTGTTGAGGTCAAGTTTGTTTTCTGTTCCGAATCTGAAAGTGGGATCACCTATAAGATGTGATTCAAGAATATTAACTTCTTTATGCCGTAATCCAACCCTTACACCCAGATTCAACAGTCCGAGCATTTCGTCAGCCCATTTATCCTGAAGACAATTAACCGAGTTTGCCTCACCTACTACAACGTTCCCGTTACCGAATACATATTCACCGGCAATATACTCTTCCAGATGGAAAGAGCCGTTGAAGCATTGATCGAACATCATAAATTTTGCCTGCGGTTTAATTTTACGAACATCATCAATATAAATATCAAGTTTGTAAGTAAGAACCGAATCGGCAATCACAAGTGAATCTTCAAAAGTACCATCAAACCAATTTTCCGGAATGTTCAACTCTTTTATGAAGTATGCTTTAGTCTCTTCGAGCGATTGATTTCTTCTTTTTGCAGTTCTCAGTTTACTGCGTAAGTATAACTTAACTGATTCAATGTTTTGACCCACGCTTTTCGCAACCGGGTAAGCAAGAATCAACTGCATATCCGTATCTCCGTGAGCATGGAAAAGTGCAAAGTCAAGTTCGTCCTGCTGTAATTCGAGGAGCAGGGTTTCTTTCATTTCATCACTCATCTGGAAGTTGAGGTTTTTTATTCTACCCCCGGCTTTAAACAATTGAGGAAACTGTTCCCGCAGCGATAGTCTTTCATCAGCCCATGCAGGAAGCGATTGAGAATGATAACCGTGCCCGGTAAAAACAAAAGCATTTTTTATAAGTTTTTGCTCTTTCTTTTGTTTCGATACACGCAAAAGGTATTTTGAAATTTCTTTATACTTATCTATCTCTTTACCGGAAGGTTTTATTCTTGCCGAATAAATATCCTTCTCAATACGTTGAGGCGATTGAGGTAAAAAAGCGTAATAATGAGATAACTTATGCACAGTGTCCTGCATTAAGTACTCAAACTTCAAATCGAAATCTTCGTAAAACCGATCCGAAGGGACAGATGATCTGAACCAGGGATACCTGTCTTCATCCAATTTGAAAGCAGATGTAAAATGCTGCCCGTTCCTTAGCATTGCGATTGGAATATCTCCTACAAAAACTGCACCTTCAAGAACCGGGTTTTTCTTGTATAATTTCAACAGTTCAGCTTTAACTTCATCCGGATTTTTCCAGTTTGAATACACAACATAAACTGAAAGACCATCTTCCTCTATTGCATCTTTATATGTTTTAATAGCTTCTTCGCATTTGGAATAAGTTAAATCATCAACTACAATTGCAAAAGATGTAGGATGATTTTTCCCGGGTTCAATAACTTTTACCTGGGATAAGGTTAATGATGTAACAATAACAAATATAAATAATGAGATTTTTATCCGCATATAATACCCTTTAATTTTGACCTTTTATAGACATAAGGTGATTTTTATAAAATAACTATTAAGAATTCATCATTCTATTTCAACAGCAGCATTTTCTTTGCACCTGTTACCACTCCATCAACTTTTAACTGATAGAAATAAACACCGCTTGTTAATGACTTACTGTTGTTCACATTAGATGAATTGAATATAACTTCGTAACTACCCGGTGATTTTTGTTCATTTACAAGTGTTACAACCTCGTTCCCGAGTACATCATAAACTATTAGTTTTACGTTTGAATTATTCCCTTTTGTACTCGACGGAATCGAATATTTAATTTTTGTTAACGGGTTAAACGGGTTTGGATAATTTTGACTTAACTCAAATCCTATTGGATTTAGTTGTTCTTCTCTTACACCTACAATCTCCGTTTCTTTACCAAGTATATAACCTGTTGACGTACCTAACCTTATATCACCCCACTGATTCAAAGCAGAAGCAAAAAAATAGTGTTGCCCGACATAAGAGTTATCGAGAGTCCATGTAGCACCTAGATCCGTGGTTTTAAGTATAGTCCCGTCATAAAGAGAAATGTATCCAAGAGTGTCACCTGAAAAAGTTATCTTGTAGAATAAAGAATCTACGAGATCAGTTAGCCCGTGATCGATATAATCCCAGCTTGCACCTTTGTCTGTAGTTTTACAAATAAAACCATCACCAATAGCTATTGCCCTATTTCCATCAATCTTTGCAACTCCTTCAAAATCTTTCAAAGCCATACTTGCAGGAAAGTTGTTAAGAGTAACAGGTTCCCAGTTAGCTCCTCCGTCCACTGATCTTTGTGTCCAGAGATCGGGTCCTAACAGAATAACGTTGTCTGCATCGAATGCAACTACATCACCTGATATGTAACCGGGACCGGCGAAGAATTTTATTTCAGTCCAGCTTTCACCTGCATCTGAAGTCTTTAATACATAGTAGTTACCATAATCACTCTGGCTAAACCATGCATACCCTGTATTCTGATCCCCGAAATCCAATCCGCCGACAAGATTCCTTGCATTCGGAACAACCGGATCGTTTTTAGTCTGCCACGTTAAACCAAAATCAGTTGATTTAACTACATGTCTATTCTCTTTAAGAATTACAATCTCCTCGTTTGGAAGAATAACTACATCACCCGAGTTGTTCCTACCGGCATTAGAGTGATATACCCAGCTATTGCCTGTTCCATCATCGCTATAATAAACATCACCGTTTCTTGACACAGCATAACCTTTTCCATTAAAAAAGCAGATATTATTGATTGCAGCAGGCGGTTTTTGAGCTATAAACTGCCATGTAGTTCCGAAATCGTTTGAATAAATAAAATGACTTGAAGTACCGAGTGCAAATAGAAAGTCTCCGCTACCTGCAAGTGCTTGAAGCCCGAAAGCATAATCCAATACGTCATGTGTCCAGGTCTCCCCGCCGTCCGTAGTTTTCACTACAAATGCTTTACTGAAACCATCACTACCGACACCATATCCTTCCAGGGCATTTTTGAAATATGCGCCCCGTACACGATCATAAACCGTTGCGAAAGATTGATTCTTTTTCACCCAATTGACACCTGCATCAGTGGATTTGTAAACAGGTACGGGAACCCCCGAAAATTCATTCCCCTCACCTATTGCAATTACTTCAGTTGGTGTTAAGAACTTTACATATTTTAAATCGCGGAAGAAAGCATCATTAATAGAAGTTGATGACGTCCATGTTTCACCTAAATCGGTAGTATATTTTTGAATGTCTTTCTTATCGCCAACCATAATACCGTTGTTACCGTTGAAGTCAATATCATACCATCTTCTTGCAGTAGAATTGTGTACTAATGAATCTTTAATACTCCAGGTAATTCCACCGTCAATTGTTTTAAGCAGATAAATGTTTCTTAACTTTCCGGCAAGCATAAAGCCAGTGTTTTGATCAATGAATTTCACAAGGTCGCAAATTGCAAAAACAATCCAGGGAGCTGTAACGGAATAATTATATTCAGTCCATGTATCGCCGCCATCTGTAGTTTTAAAAATACTTCCGTCAACAGTAGCTGTCCAACCTGTATTAGCATCAAGGAAGAATGCTTTCACAAGGTCTTTCTCAGTCCCTGCGCTTTGTAATATCCAGTTTAACCCGCTATCGGTTGTTTTGTAAATTGTCCCTTTATTACCCACAAGCCAGCCGGTTGTTGCATCAATAAACTTCACATCTCTCATTGATTCAACAAAGAATGGACTGCTAAGTACCTGGTAAGGCTGTCCGTATGCAGAGATTAATAGTCCGAATAGTGCAGATAGTAAAAAAATCTTTTTCATGATGATTCTCCTTAAATAAGTTAGTAAACTTTTACTCTGTATTCTATAACAGAATTAAACCGGTTTTTAGTTT
>DAIRET010000176.1:0-5800 GCA_036795455.1 Ignavibacteriaceae bacterium | reverse complement strand
TTGCTGCTGCGCGTGTAGCTTTTTCAGGGTCTCTTCTTTCATCATAGTAGAAATCCGATTGAAGTCCGTATAGTCTTCCAGTAGATTTAATAAACTGCCAAAGACCTACTGCACCAGCCCACGAGCGTGCTGTCGGGTTCAAACCGCTTTCAATCATACTGAGATAAAGGAGCTGTTGAGGCACACCTTCTTCGATAAAGATTTTACTCATCATCGGGAAATACTTCCCTGAGCGAGCAAGCCATGTTCTCATATGCTTACTACCTCTTCCTGTGAAATACTCAATATATTGTTCAACCTGTGAGTTTACTTCAAGCGGTATATCGGCTGGGATAATAATTTTTGTAGTTGTTTTTTCTTCTGTTACTGCCAAATCAATTTCAGGAATTGATTTTCCGAGCCATTCTTCTAAAGCTGCAAAAGATACATTTTCGGGGAGTTCCGGCAAACCATCAATATAACTTCTGTAATCGTCAATAACCGACGAAGTAAGCTCCATATAGGCTTCATTATTATCGATTCCCGGATAATAGCTAAGATTATTGATTAATCTTAAAGCTGATTCATAGTTTGTGATTGCTTCTTCAACACTGTTAATTTCTTGTTTTGCAAGAGCTGTAACGTAAAACTGTCTTGCCTGTTCCAATAACTCTGAAACAATCTCACCTTTTTTAATATCACTATTCCCATCTGTTCCTTCCCCATCCTTTACTATTTCTTTATTTACTCCGCATGAAAAAAACAGCAAAGCGAATAAAGAGACAGCAAAAAATAATGGTAGTTTTTGCATCATCATATCACCTTTCTCTTAAAACAGGTTGCAATATAAATCCTATTGTGTTCTAAATCAAGTATTTTTTTAAGAAAATTTTATAACCTATTAAAATACCAACAGTTAGGATGTAGAAAATTTAAACAATCGGGCGTGTTTTCATCTGTTTTAACAAACAAATCATTCATAAAATCTATCAGAATACCTGTGATTTTGTTACCCGGATATTATTTTAAAACAAAAAAACGGCTACCAAAGAGGCAGCCGTTTTTTGAATTAAATCTTAA
Organism: Ignavibacteriaceae bacterium; assembly: GCA_036795455.1. Classification (GTDB taxonomy): domain Bacteria; phylum Bacteroidota; class Ignavibacteria; order Ignavibacteriales; family Ignavibacteriaceae; genus DAIRET01. The sequence goes on along the minus strand of DAIRET010000176.1, from coordinate 4,741 downwards.
AATACAAATCCTAAACCAGCACTTAACGAGTTGTATTTAGCAATACTGTAATCAACACTTAAGTTGAATAAAGCAAGTTTAGCAGATGCCCCAAGTGTAAATCTTACTGAATTTTCACCTTTAAGCTCGAATGTAATAGGTACTTTTGTATTAGGAATCGGATAATCAACAATGTAATCATACTTTACTTCTATTGTTGAGCTTTCTACAGAAAGACCGGCGTACGGAGTAATATTAAACGTACCGGGACCGAAAGTTCTGCTTGCAAAAACTCCGAATGTAGTTGCAGTAGTACTGAAAACATCCCCAACTTTCATACTTTGGGTAAAAAATCCAACCGATACTTCAACCGGTAATGGAGTGGGGATCCACATAGCCGGGTTGTGTTGAATTCCGAACCCGAAATACTTGAATTCGCCAAGGTCATCATTAATCTTTATGCTCGGTAAAAAGCGGAAAGATAGTGATGTACCGTAAACGGTTCCGAGTGAAATCTGCGGAGCTGCCAGAGGTAAAAGTGAAAGATCTTCAAGAAATCCTTGTACCGGGGTAGCTATTTTGTTAGGATCAATCGTATAATTTTGTCCTCCGTACGAAATACTTGTTCCAGAAAAATCTACCCTAACGGAGTCGTTTTTACTACCGACGATTGTTGGACCAGAAAGGCCAACGGTAAAGGTTTGGCTTGATAGTATTCCAGCTACAGTATCTCTAAACATAGCTGGTACATTTGATTGGTTAACAAGGATTTTTGCTTGCTCCTTGTTAAACTGGAATGAGCCGTTTGCCGAAAATGTTTTCTCGTTATCTCCGAAAAATGTACCCATAAAAACCACACCAAACTCAACATCAATCCCGAAAATTTTTGCTTTCGGAACACGGTGTACCCAACCGCTATTAAGGTTTGCACCAAAACCTGATACGATTGGTGCAACATATGCACCGGCTGCATCTTTGGAGAGTTTGCCAAGCGTCTCTTGCAAATCCTGCGAATAAGACATTGTTGCAAAGAGCATAAAAATTACAACAAATAAATTGAAGAAATGTTTCATATAGTATCCTTTTTACGTTTGTGAATAATGAATTAAATAGCCCTCAATAAAATTATTATAAACCTGTGGGTGAAAACATAATAAAGAGAAAATTAGTTTCCAAAAGATTTTTACATAAAAAATGGGTTATTCTCTTTTTCATGTTTTATTGTAGTTGTCTCTCCGTGTCCGGGATAAATAACCACTTCATCCTCCAATGTAAATAATTTTGTTTTTATAGAATCGATAATCTGGTTATAGTTACCTCCCCAAAGGTCTGTTCTTCCGATGCTTTCGTAGAAAAGTACATCACCCGAAAAACAAATTTTTTCGTCCTGGATTAGAATACAAAATTCCCCCGGAGAATGACCTGGCGTAGGAAGAAACTCAATTACAGTTCCACCGATTTTTAATTTTAACTTTTCATTTAAAAACTTATCTGAAAGAATTGGTTCTTCAATTCTAATCCCGTATAAATCCCCCTGTATCTGTATGTTCTTTAAAAGATGTAAATCTCCTTCAGGTAGATAAAACTCCGGGTTATATTTGTTTATTACAAAGTTATTTCCGAGAACATGATCTATGTGGCAGTGCGTGTTAAATAAGTATTTAATTTTCAGACCGGCAGTTTCGATAAAATTACCCAATGCTTTCTCTTCTTTTTCACCATGACAACCGGGGTCTATAATTGTGGATTCTTTCGTCTCTTCATCCCATACTACATAAGTGTTTTCGTAGAATGGATTAAAATGGAAAGTCTTTACTTGTATCATCTTTTCTTGAAGTTTTGTTTTGTGTTATCAAAAAGATTCATTGAATAATTACTATAGTTATTCTTCGTTTCTTCAATTGAATCCCCGCCGAATTTCTCAATAAAATATTTAGCCACTACCCATCCAAGCATGGCTTCCGCAATAACCGAACAAGATGGAACAGCAACAAAATCACTCCTTTCAAATCTCGACTTCATTTTTTTCATAGTTTTTAGGTCAACTGAAAAAAGCGGTTGGAGCAAAGTTGAAATCGGTTTCATTGATGCACGGAGAATTATAGGCATTCCTGTTGTTATCCCACCTTCGATCCCGCCCGACCGATTTGTTCTCCGTACGAATTTTTTATTCTTTATCTCAATCTCATCATGTACTTCCGAGCCATACTTTTCAGCAGCAGCAAATCCATTCCCTATTTCAATTCCTTTAACTGCATTAATCGAAAGTATTGCGGAAGCGATTTCAGCATCTATTTTCCTATCATAATGCATGAAACTACCGAGACCTGCAGGCAACCCTGTGGCAAAAACAACAAAAGTTCCACCGAGAGTATTACCTTGCTTTTGAGCAGACTTTATTTTGTTAATTATTTTTTTTTCATGATTAGGATCAAGTACCCTTACACTGCTTTTATCAGCCATGGCGGATATTTTTCTTGCAGACAAACTTTGCGGAACCCGGTTTTCAAGTAATGTATTAAAATAATCTTCAGAGGAATAGACTCCGCCGATACTTTCAACGAAACTGGCAACTTGAATTCCAAATTCATCAAGTAGTTTTAATGCAATAGAGCATGCTGCTACTCTTGCGGCTGTTTCTCTTGCACTTGCCCTTTCGATACTGTTACGGATATCATTGTAATTATATTTTAATGTTCCGTTCAGGTCTGCATGTCCGGGGCGCGGAATTGAAATTGCTTCATCTAAGTTGCCCGGTTCAGTATTCATAATATCCTTCCAATTTACCCAATCTTTATTTTGTATATAAAGAGAAATAGGAGCCCCGGTTGTTTTTCCATTTCTTACACCGGATAAAATTTCTGCCGTATCGGATTCAATCTTCATTCTTGCACCTCTACCGAATCCTTTTTGCCGTCTCTTCAATTGTTCATTTATAAAACCTGCTGTAAGGGGAATATTGGAAGGAAATCCTTCAACGATAGTCGTTAATCCTTTACCATGCGATTCGCCGGCGGTTAAAAATCTTATCAAAGCATTTTACCAGAATAAAATATAAAGGACACCAATCAATGCGCATAATACAATTGCAGTAATATTGAACAGGTTATCCGTTTTGAAAATCGATTTTTCATATTTTATTGCTTTTGGATCGTCTCCTTTGTTTTCTATCAATGTTATTACAATAACAAGAGCGGCAAGCAATAAAAAGATATATCCCATTCTATCAAGGAATGGCATTTCAGGAAATAGATATTTGAAACCTGCAGAGAGAGGTATCGTCAGTATAGCTGCCCAGAGAGCGGAATTAGCAGTAGCTTTTTTCCAGAATAATCCTAAAATGAAAATTGCAAGTATGCCGGGACTAACAAAACCTGTAAATTCCTGAATAAACTGAAAAGCCTGGTCAAGTGTTTTTAACTGGGGTGCAATTATTACAGCAATTATAATTGCCACTACAGCAACCAATCGTCCGGTAGTAACAATCTGTTTCTCGGAAGCATCCTTTTTAATAAGTTGTTTATAAATATCCATTGAAAAGATAGTTGAAGTGCTGTTCATCATCGAGCTTAATGATGATACTATTGCAGCGACGAGTGCAGCAAATGCAATTCCGCGGAAACCTGAATGAACGAATGTATTAAGCAGCCACGGATATGCTTCATCAGGTTTAATCGAAGTGCCATCCCCCTGGTGTAAAACAAAAGCAGCAATTCCCGGTACTACAACTATCATCGGCATAAGTAGTTTGAGATAACCCGCAAATACTACTCCCCTCTGCGCTTCTTTAATACTTTTTGCAGCTAATGCTCTTTGCGTTATGTATTGATTGCAGCCCCAATAAAAGAGATTTGCAATCCACATACCGCCGACGAGTACACCGATTCCCGGAAGTTCTTTATAGTTGGGATTAGAAGGATCAAGTATCATATCGAATTTTTCAGGTGCTTTTTCAATAAGCTGCATTAAACCGGCGAACACACCTTCACCTCCGCTTAAAGCATTCAATGCAAGAAATGTTGTCATTAATCCGCCTACTATTAATACTACAACCTGAACAACATCAGTCCATGCAACAGCCTTTAATCCTCCGTAAATACTATAGAGTGATGCGAACATTGCAAGTCCTATTACACCGTATATAAGGTCTATTCCCATAATTGTTTTTAGGCTTAATGCACCAAGGTAAAGTACGGAGGTTAGATTAACGAAAATGTAAACAAGAAGCCAGAAGACAGCAAGACTGGTTCGAACACGTCTATCGTATCTTATCTCAAGGAATTGAGGCATTGTAAAAATGCCTTCTTTAAGGAAAATCGGAAGAAAGAATTTACCGACAAGAATTAGTGTAACGGCAGCCATCCATTCGTAAGTAGCAATACCAAGCCCGATTACATAACCGGAACCGGACATTCCGATAAATTGTTCGGCGGAGATATTGGAAGCAATAAGAGATGCACCTATTGCCCACCATGGCAGAGATTTACTTGCAAGGAAATAATCTTTTGAATCTTTCTGATGCCCCTTCTTCTCCCTTGAAACAAAAAGCCCAATAAACACTATTAAGGCTAAATACCCGAAAAACACTATAAAATCAATAGTAGAGAAAATGATATTCATCCCAACATAATTTATATTTTACACGGGTAAAATAATGTAATCGCTCCTTACAAAAAAACTGTTTTGCAATTACTTTTAATCTACAACATCAATTGGGTTACCATTTGCTTTATCTTTTTTTGCCACATAAGAATATATTGCA
>DAIRET010000175.1:0-5833 GCA_036795455.1 Ignavibacteriaceae bacterium | reverse complement strand
CACTCTATTATTACCAGTTTTCCCTTTTCTCTTAGTTTTTCTGCAATCAGCGGAATAATTGCTCTTCTCGGTAATATTCTTAGTTGAACATAACTAATATCCGATGTCGCAGGGTTAATACTCCCACCGACAAAAAAGTTTATTCTATCCGCAGCCCTAATAAAAGTTGCTAATTCGGTTACAGGGTTTTTCTTATCAAGCAAAGATGGCTCAACATCAAGGATATTGTACAATTGGTTAAGTGTAACGGCTCCTTCTGTAACAAGGTCAACATCCTTTAATGTATATGCAGGCGGTGTAATCGGGCTTGCAAAAAATTCATCTATCGAAAGCTGTTCACCAGTAACTCTTGCTGCAATCTTTGCCGTTGTTCCACCACAAATTATTTTATATCCTTCGTGTGCAAAAAATCTCCGAACCACAACTTCATCTCGATCATGCGAAGCTGGTGCACCGGTAAGAATATTTGCGGCTCTGCCTTTTCTACAGTATACCAATACAGCAGTACAGTCATCCTCAGCGCGTCCAAGCCAGTAATCATTTGCTCTTTGCCTTACAACATTTGGAATATCTTTTAATTGTCTTCCGTGGGATAATTCATAGTTAATAAAAGTAATAATATCTTCAATACTCCAGCCGTAGTTTCTTCCCTTACCTATTCCGGCTTGTGTTATACCATCACTGAGGAGCAATATTGATTCTCCCGGTCTTAGTGAGAAATCAACCTGTGAAATTATACTATTCCCGATTGTATATACATTCTGCTTCGGAAGTGTTGCATACCGGTTTGAAATTATTATAGGGGGCGGAGTATCAAAAGAGAGCACTGTTGTCATTCCATTGTTCAGCACCCTGGCAATAGAAAAAGCTGTGTAGGGTAAATCTTTTGACGGAGCGTCGCTCATAGTTTTAATAACATTACCAAATGCTTTACGGAGCGAAAAACCATGCCTTAATAATTCGTTCAGCCTTGAAACGCACATTGTTGCATAGATGTTGGCTTTGATACCTGAACCAAGTCCATCGGCAAGAATTACAGTAGTTGAATTCTTATTTCTTTCCGTATCAACTACATCACCGTTGGGTTGGTTATCTCTTTTCGGTGCCGAACTCGTATTTATTTCGAGGTATATAAATCCCGCAGCCATTTACCTCTTTCACCTGTTCTTTTCTCTTCATCATCAGTTAATTTCATCAAGTTCTCCACAAGTTCCTCTCCTTTGGCAGTATTTTCACCAAGAAATTTCGCGAGCTCCTGCGCCATAGTAACTTGATGTTCAAGCAAACTTTCTGCTTGTTGAATTGTTTTTGTTCTTAACGCATTTAATTTCTTTACATCCAGAACATTCTTTGTAACATCTACAAAGATTCCCACATATTGTTTTTCTTCCGTAAGCTTATACAGTTTTTGATGACAGATTATACCGTACCGTCTGTAACTTACCTCGTTTTCAAGAAGGTCTTTATCGCTTGCAGCCAGTTCTTCAAAATATTCCGGGCTCATTATCGTTGATATTTTTTTCCCAATAACGGCACTACTGCACTTGAATAAATTTTTAAATGTCGGGTTAATATAAATAAACTCCATTGCTTCATTCAGTATAACAATGCCGTTCGGAGAAGTATCAATTACTTTATCAGTTTTACTTTCAGCAAGCCGCCGCATATACGGAAGACACATTTCTTTCTGTGCCATCCCGTTAATTACTGCAATTGCTTTTTCTCTACAAGATGGATAGCCGCATGCACCGCAGTTCAATTCATCTTCCGTTGAGAATTTTCCTGTGGATTCAAGAACACTCTTTATCTCCGATTCCGACGGGATTTTTTGTGAAAATGTTTTTTCCGTAAACAGATAGACCGGTTCATAAAACGCCGGGTTTGTAGCTATTTCCGGTTTGTAAGCCTCTTTTGCATATTTAAGGACGTCCCGTTTTCTTTCAAAAAGGTTCCGTTCCGTTGTTAATCCGGGACCATTAATACATCCCATTTCGCAAAAGAGAGGTTCGACTACCATCGGCTCACCTGGCAGGAATTCAATAAACTCTTTAATTTGTTCATAACCCGATATTGAGAAATACTTCCCTTCAAAATCAGAGTCGTTGATTCCTGCCGTTTTTAGTAAACCTCCCATTACCGGGAAGTACGCAGCATCACCGATATTCGCATTGTCAAAATCGCTCTCTTCAAGATTGTTAATTGTAATATTAAAATCCGAAAGGAGTTTTTTCAACTCGTCAAAAGTAATAACCGTATCCGGACCATCATTGTTTTCGGGTCTTTCTGCTTCCGCTTTTTTAGCAATACAGGGACCTGCAAAAACAAGTGCGGAATCCTTGGGAAGTTTTTCCCTCAGCAATCGTGAATGAATCATCATTGGTGATGAAACGGGGACAAGATTTTCGATTGCATTCGGTTTATACTTTTCAACGTAACTGACTACAACGGGACACGCAGTACAAATATGTGATTTTTCTTTTTTACTGTTTATATGTTTAATAGTTGCCATTGCAGAATGGTAAGCACCTTCTGCCGTTAAACCAACAAACTTGAAGCCTGCTCTACGCAACGCCGAAGGCAATCGTTTTCTTTCTGTTTCCGAAAAAGCAGCAGGGAACGAAGGCGCAAGCGACAAAGCAACATACTTCTTTTCGCGTAGCATCATTTTTACTGTCTCGGTATCATCCCTGTATGCTTTTGCATTTTGGGGACACTCGCGAATACATTTGCCACATAAAATACAGCGGGATTCATCAACGTTTGCCTGGTTATTCTCCATACGGATAGCTTTAACCGGGCAATTGCGGACGCATCTGTAGCAATCGTGGCATTTCGCTTTGTTCGTAAAAATAATTTGGGTTGTTGTTTTATTTTCCATTTTTTATTTATTCATACTATTAAACATTCAACAGCTTCAATAAAATCATTTCACCGGGAATAAATTATACTGTAACCTCGTGAAGTTTTTTTGCAGCTTCCTCAATTTCCGCACAGATGGCAGTAAAGTTAGCATTATTTAATAGTTTTTTACCAACCGATACCGAGGGACCGTTCTGGCAATTTTCCATACAAAAAGTTGCTTTTACTTCAACGTCATCTTTCAGATTATTATTTTCGATATAATTCACCAATTTGTTTAGTATTGATTGCGAACCTTTTACAAAACAATTCGTTCCGACACACACATTGATTAAAAGTTTATCCTCATTTTTACCAATAATAATCCTTATGCTTTCATCAGCAATTCTTTTACGGTTACTATAACCTGTATGAAGCAGTTCATGTGCTTCGTGTGAATTCGGTTTACCGAGCAGGTTCTGGTATAATTCGGTTATGTACGGATTTTCCTGTGCTTTGTGCAATTGCAATGATTTATCAGTTTCATAAATCGAACGGGTACGCTCTTTTTGCGTCTGCTCATCAAAGCAAACCGGTTGACCTGCTCCTCCAATACAACCTCCGGGACATGACATTACTTCAATAAAATCGAAATGTTTACTTCTATTTTTAATATTTTCAAGAACACGTTTTGCATTCCTTAAACCGTGAATAATACCAATTGACAGTTCATCACCGTTAATTTGTACTTTCGCTTCTCGTAAACCTTCTTCACCTCTAACCTCATTAAAATCGACCGATTCAAGTACGGAACCTGTAATCTTTTCAGAAGCATACCGAAGTACTGCTTCGGTAACTCCCCCGGATGCACCGAATAATATTCCGGCGCCTGTTTTAAATCCTAAAGGCATATCCATTGATTCCGGTGCAAGCTGCTCGAATCTGATTCCCGCCTGTTTAATCATCGCCGCTAATTCCTGAGTTGTAATTACATGATCAACTTCGGGAATACCGTTCTCGCTGAATTCAGGGCGGTGCGATTCAAATTTCTTTGCTGTACACGGCATAATTGAAACTACAACAAGGTCTTCCTTTTTTACCCCGAGTTGTTCCGGTAACACCTTTTTAGCAACAGCACCGAACATCTGTTGCGGTGATTTACATGATGAAAGATTGTTTACAAATTCAGGGAAGTATTGCTCACAATATTTAACCCAAGCCGGGCAGCACGATGTCAACAGCGGAAGATTCTGATTAACTTTTTTTCTTGTTAAAAATTCATTCCCTTCTTCTATTACTGTTAAATCAGCAGCAAATGAAGTATCGAAGACTTTTTTAAACCCAAGCATTTTTAGTGCTGCAGTAATTTGTCCCGTTAAAACGGTTCCCGGTTTCATTCCGAACATTTCCCCGATTGCCACTCTTACTGCTGGTGCTATTTGAGCTACAACTGTTTTATCCGGATTTTCAAGCGAGTTGAAAACTGCATCCACTTCAAATTTCGGTGTTATAGAGCCGGTAGGACAAACTCTTGCACATTGCCCGCATTCAACGCATTCAACCTGGCTAAGGTTTTTACCGAATGCCGGTAATACGGAAACAGCAGAACCTCTGTATGCAAAGTCAATTGCACCTATTCCCTGTATTTCTTTACAAGCACGGACACAATCGCCGCAAAGAATACATTTGTTCGGGTCTCTTATTAATCCATGCGATGAAACGTCTATCGGTGCTTCTTTCTGAGTTCTTTTATATCTTACCTTTCCCACTCCAAGTTTATTGGATATTTCCAGGAGTTTGCAAGAAGAGCTTTTAACACATGATGGACAATCCTGTTGATGGTTAGCAAGTATTAATTCAATCGCAATTTTTCTTATTTCCCTGATTTCCTGCGTATTTGTTTTGATTTTCATCCCGGCTTCAGGAATTATTGAGCATGAAGATATTAATCCCCTTCCTTCAACATCAACCAGGCACATTCTGCATGCACCGTAAACGCTTAACTCGGAATGATAGCAAAAAGTCGGTATTTCGATATTAGCTTTTCTAATTACTTCAAGTAAGTTTCTTTCCCCGTTGAATGATATATTTCTACCGTCTACTGTTATAAATTGTTTTGATGACATTTCTTTCTCCTTGATTAAGCTACTGCTTTTAATTTACATGCTTCCGTACATGCACCGCATTTAATACACAACTCTTCATTAATTACATGTACTTTCTTCTTTTCTCCGGTTATTGCTCCTACCGGGCAGGCTTTAATACACAACCCGCAGCCTTTACATTTATCTTCAATTATATGAGGATATGCAAGCGATTTACATTGTTTAGTAGGGCATTTTTTTTCAACTACGTGAGCATAATATTCATCTTTAAAATTAGCAAGAGTTGACAACACCGGATTGGGCGCCGATTTTCCGAGTCCGCAAAGTGAGCCTTTTTGCACTGCATGTCCCAATTGTTCTAAAAGTACGAGTGTATTCTCATCCGCTCTGCCTTCAATAATATCATCGAGCAAAGCAAGCATTTGTTTTGTACCTTCGCGGCAGAGTACGCATTTACCGCATGATTCATTTTGAGTAAACTGCATGAAAAACCTTGCGATTTTTATCATACATGTTTGTTCATTCATTGCCACAAGTCCGCCCGAGCCTACCATTGCCCCGATTGATTTCAACGAATCGAAATCAAGAGGCATATCAAGATGCGCTTTCGTTAAGCATCCTCCCGAAGGACCACCGATTTGTACGGCTTTGAAATCGGTATCACTAATCTTTCCATCATTCGTTAAAATTCCACCGCCGATATTAAAAAGGATTTCCCGCAATGTTGTCCCGAACGGTACTTCAATCAAACCTGTATTTGCAACATGTCCTGTTAAAGCAAATGTTTTCGTACCGGGAGAATTTTTTGTACCAAGCGAACGATACTTCTCTGCACCATCCCTAATAATTAACGGTACGGATGCTAAAGTTTCAACATTATTGATTACTGT
>DAIRET010000174.1:0-5918 GCA_036795455.1 Ignavibacteriaceae bacterium | reverse complement strand
CTGCGAAGCAGGATAGAGTGCCGAAGCCCATGATCGGCAGCATCCAGTAGACGTTTATCTATAGTAATGCTTCCTTCGTAGAATAATTCTGCCTGAGTAACAGTAGCACGGTGAATTTTGGATTTAAACATTTCTCGTGTCATATCGAACTAAATTTTTGATGTAAATATAACTAACAATATCCTATTGATTCAAGGTAACAATTAATTACTTAACGCTTTTTTCCCGCAGATAGTTTATATTTTTCGTTTTTATGTTTCTGTTCCCATTTCAAAATGTGGATTCTGCAACAAACAACAATAGAATTTTTCGATAAATTGCCGCAAAACTTGTTATATAAAAGTTATTTCGTATATATTTGACGTTAATTTTTACACAATATTCCGTTTTTTTTGAAGATAGAGGATTTTTTACACTTTGAACAGAAATAAAAACTTAATGTGTTTTTTTTACCTATTAAAGCTTGGTTTTCTCTCTTTTTTATTATTAACACCCGGTTGCAATACCGGGAATGACTCAGAGCAATCTTCATTTGCGGTTCAAGATTCAATTATCTGGTACAAACAAGCAACCGTTGAACTCGGCAACCGTATCGAAATGTTTGATGTGAATTCGGGTATGGCAATTTCAAGAGGAAAAGGAAATGATGTACCAGGTGTTTTTTATTTGTATAAAAACTTTAAATGGAATCCCGTTTTTTCTTTTAACTATTCCGACTTCCCGTTGATTTCTAAATATACCAAAGATTCCCTCTGGTTTATTATACATGAAACACATCACGGTTATTACAGACCCAGGCATTTTGTTTATTCCGATTCAATTGTATCGGAAATTCAATTACCTTTAATAATGTGGGATGAAACAGACCATGTCATGTGGAAAGGATTATCGGTTTTACCGGATGGAACCGCATGGATGGTGGGACAACAAGGTAGAATTCTATTTTTCAACAAGCAGAAGTGGATTGAATACCAAAGCCCTGTAAAACGACAAGCGGAAGATAATTTAAATTACGGTGATTTAAACGACGTCTTCATGCTTTCCTCTCAATCCGGGTGGGCAGTCGGCAGAGACGGGATTATACTTCGTTTTAACGGGAAAGAATGGGAAAGATATACCTCCCCAACAAATACTCAACTGAACAAAATTTTTATGGTCGACGAATCACACGGGTGGATTGTTGGACTACGAGGTACACTTTTGGAGTTTAATGGAAGCGAATGGAAAAGAGTAAATTTACCAACGAGAGAGAATCTATACACAGTTAAAGCAGAATCAAAAAAAAGTGTATGGATTGCGGGGAACAAATCGACATTATTCGAATATAACGGAATAGAATGGGTACCGATTAATTCAGTAAGAACATATATTGATGAGTTTTGGGATTTGGATATTTCCACCGATAACTTTGGCAATAGGTATTTCTGGATTATCGGCAACTCCGGGATTTACACAAATTTTCAATCTCTGAATTTTTCTTTCACGGATATTACTTCTCAGGCAGCTTTACCCCGTGAAGGAATTGCAGGGTTTTTCTTGAATACCGATAATAATTTTTATCCCGACCTGTTCATTATAGGCGAAGAATCCCACAGTAAAATGTTCCAGAATAAAAAGAGTTTCTTCCTTGAGAAAGTCTATTCCGGGATAAATTCCGAAAGTGAACCAACAACACGATTGTTTAGCGGTGGAGATGTAAACAATGACGGTTATAATGATCTACTCGAAATTAGAATGGATGGTTCTATAAAACTGCTCAAAGGTGAAGGAAACGGAGACTTTTCTTTTTATTCCGATTTATCTGGAATATCTCTCGGCTATATTGAACCGAATACAAGCATTTCAGTCAATTTTGTTGACTTAAATAACGATGGTAACATTGATATTTATATTTCAAATTTTAATAATGACGACATATTGCTCTCCAATGACGGAATCGGGAATTTTACAAATGTATATCCGAATTCAGGTATTATGAAAATTTTAAATCACGAATCCTTCGGAGCAAATTTCAGCGATTTTAATAATGACGGATTTGTTGATCTTTTATTATTGTACAAATTCCCGGATTCGGATAAACATGTAAATCTTTTTATAAATAAGGGTGATTTCCGGTTTGAAAGCAAAGATGATCCGGGCTTCTATTCGAGTTTATCTCCGGTTTCATACGCATCAGTTGCAGTTGATTTGAATAACGATCTCTTTACAGACATTGTTATTCATAATAATAAACTTCCCACGAAGATTTTATTGAATAATGGAGACGCATCCTTTTTTGATGCCTCCGAAGAGCTCGGTTTTACCGAATTGCTCTTTCACCCTGCTCCATCGAACGGTGTGTTAGTTGCAGAAGATTTCAATAACGACGGATGGATTGATCTATTTATTAGTTCAAGGCTGTTTCTTAATAACAACGGAAAACATTTCACAGATGTAACCGAGCAAACAGGTATTAGTTTTGTCGGTGATCCTTCTACTACTGATATAGATAACGATGGTGATATTGATTTATTTATTGGTAGTTCAAAAATTGCACTCGGAGAAGGAATCAGAACCGCACTTTATAGAAATAATCTGAATGACGGAAATTTTATAAAAGTAAAACTGCTCCCTGATTTAAGCAATCGAAGCGGAATCGGTACGAAGGTTATTCTCACTCAAAGGGATTCTTCAGGCGATATTACTAATCAATATTTGAGGGAATGCGGGCTTGGTTCAAATCCATTCATTCAAAAAGATTTTTCAACAATAAATTTTGCAGCTCCTAAAGAGGGTAGTTTTTCTTTAAAAGTGGTATTCCCTTCCGGGAAAGAACAGATTGTTGAAAATGTTTTACGGGGAAATACATTGATGATAAAGGAATCAAATTTCTTTTTACATTCCTGGTTCATGTTCGCAAGGTCGGTAGATAGAATAATAAAGACACTCGACTTCCAGACAGAATTAATCAAACTGGTTGTATTGTTTGTAATCCTTTATTTCATGTCAGTCTTAGCTGAAAAAAGAAAATATAACGTGGCATTGAGAAAACATACATTTATACTTTCTTTACTGCCGCTCTATTTAATTCTTTTGTATTTTTATTCTGACCTTCCCCTATTTAATCTTGTAGCTGCCACTTTTATTCCAGTTTTACTAATTGGCTTTTTATTCATTACCATTTCACACAAAGTTATTGAGAAACGTCAGAGTAGATTTATTTCTCATTATAAATTAATAGATGTACTCGGGATGGGAGGAATGGGAAAAGTATATAAAGCGATTGATGTTAATTCAAAAACAGTTGTGGCGGTAAAGGTAATTAACCCGGAAATATTAAAAAGTGATGAGAATAAAAAGAGAATAACTGATGAAGGAAGAATTCTGACTTCATTAAATCATCCTAATATAGTTAGAGTATTTGAAATCGGAGAAACCGAAGAGACCAGTTATGTTGCAATGGAATATCTTCCGGGCGGTACTTTGTACGAATATATAAAAAACAATTCTCCATTATCTTTTGAAACGATTAAAGAATATCTTTTACAGATTTGCAGCGGGTTGAAAGAGATTCATTCTAAAAGTATTATCCACCGAGACCTTAAGTCTTCAAACATAATGATTGACAAGAACGGTATAATCAGAATTATGGATTTCGGGTTGTCAAAATCACCTCTTATTGCAACAATGACATCACTTGGAACAGCACTGGGAACTTTAGGATATGTTGCACCGGAACAAATCACAAACAGTAATGTTGATAACCGAACAGATATTTTTTCTCTCGGGGTTATTCTTTATGAACTTATTACGAATGAATTACCGTTTAAAGGTGAGAATGAAATAGCTATGATTCATTCTATTTTTAATACTAATCCCGTAAATCCCTGTGAATTGAATCCGCATATTCCTAATTTTGTCGGTGAAATTGTATTAAAATGTATAGATAAGAACAGTGAGAATAGGTACAGCTCCGTAACAGGTATCATTAATGATATAAATAATAATTGAGTATAATATGAGTTTATCAATTGAATATAGGCAGAGTATCAATAAACTAATCGGTGATTTTACGGGTTTGGTATCCGGTGAGTTTATGAATCTTTCAAATAATCTAAAAGAAATCGAAAAACCGGAACTAAGGAAAGAAGTAGATTCATTATTCAGGAAACTTATGGAATTCAACCGCGAAATTGCCAATAGGATGAATTCACTAATAGAAGAGTACGATAGAATTGAGAAGAAGAATGAAAGATTAACGGAAGAGAAAAGAAGGCTTGAAATTCTTTATTCATCCGGAATTTTATTCCTTTCCGAAATTGAAATGAAAAAATTGATGGAAAAGGCGATAGATACAATAGTCAAAGAATTGAATGCAGACCAGGGATTCATTGTTCTGCTGGATGACGAGAATAAAATCGATACTATTGTTACAAAAAATATGGATATGGAAGAAAATTCATCGGCAAGAGACCTTAGCACAAGCGTTATCCGTAAAGCAATTGATGAATTGAAACCATTCCGCTTTGATGACCTAAAATCCGAGAATGAGTTTGCGCTGAAAACAAGTATAATCAAACTTGATTTGAATGCAGTTTTGTGTGTCCCGTTAGTTTCGGGAAATAAAATTCTCGGTACTGTTTACATAGACAGGAGACATAATGATAATCCATTCAACGAATCCGATCTCACTTTTCTTATCTCATTTGGAAAACAGATTGTAAAAGGAATTGAGATTTCGCTTGAAATTTCAGCGCTGGAAGAAAAACTTGAAAAAGAATCGAATCTAAAGTTCAATGAATTAAGAAAAGTATTCAAATGTGATGAGATTGTAGGTAATAGTTCCAAGTTGTTCGAAGTATTAAAACTTGCCTCAAAAGTTGCCCAAACTGATGCATCTGTATTAATTGTAGGAGAAAACGGAACAGGTAAAGATGTAGTTGCAAAAGCAATTCATAACAATAGTAAAAGGTCAAATAAACCTTTCATAGCGATAAACTGCGGAGCTATTCCTTCCGATTTACTTGAATCGGAATTATTCGGTTATGAAAGCGGTGCCTTTACAGGAGCTTCCAAAAGCAAACCGGGAAGATTGGAACTTGCTGAAGGAGGAACAATTTTCCTTGATGAAATAGGTGAATTAAATGTGAACCTTCAGGCTAAGTTACTGCGGGTAATTCAAACAAAAGAAATTGAAAGACTCGGAGGAATTGAATCCCGCAAGATTAACGTAAGGTTTGTGGCTGCAACAAATAAAGATCTTCAAGAACAAATCACTCAAAAAAAATTCCGAGAAGATCTTTACTACAGACTTAAAGTAATAGAAATAAGAATGCCCTCTTTAAGAGAAAGGAAAGAAGATATTCAAAACCTTGTTGAGTTCTTTTTAAAGAAGTATAGTGAAAATAATGAAGCGTATACTACAACTACCGAAGTTTTGGACGCTCTTGAAAATTATGAGTGGCCAGGTAATGTGCGTGAACTCGAAAATGTTATTCAACGCTGCATAATACTTGCAAAATCAAGTGTGATAGACATAACCGATATTCCGCCTGAAATAATAGTTCAAAGCGATGAATCTGCAAATATCAAAACAGGCAAAACTCTACTCGAAGCCGAGACAGAATTTAGGCGGATGTATATTATAAAAACTCTTCGTTCAGTTAATTCCAAATCGGAAGCTTCTAAATTATTAGGTATAAACAGAACCCATTTTTATAAACTCTTATCGCAATTAAATATTCCGCATTAAAAGTGTTGCATGTAAGCGACAGTATGTAGTCTAATACTGTCGTTTATATACAACAAGTTCTATTAGATTTAACTCAAACCTCTATTTCTTCAGCAAAATCCGCCATTATACATTTCGGCATGATTTTTTATATATAGTATGAAAGTTTTTTGAAACAGTTAATGAATACTCAAATACTAATAATAGA
>DAIRET010000173.1:0-5945 GCA_036795455.1 Ignavibacteriaceae bacterium | reverse complement strand
CGGAATGTACCGTTCGTATTCAGTTGTTCAGGGAATCGACCAGTTTTTACCGGTTGATCTTTATGTTGCCGGCTGTCCGCCACGCCCGGATAATTTGTTGAATGCGCTTATCCAGATTCAGGAAAAAATAGGTAAAACAAGAGCAAGAGATTTTCAGAATTCTCCAAGAATAGAATTGTCGGAGAGTTAAATATGGAATTCGTAGAAAAAATAAAACAAAAACTTCAGGAAAGATTTAAATCAGTTACTTTTACTTTTGAAGAGTTCAGAGGTGAAACTACAATTAAGTTTAACAAAGAATCAGTTGTAGAAGTATGCGAGTATCTTAAAACGGATGATGAACTAAAGTTCAATTTATGCGAAGACGTTACAGCAATAGACTGGCAGAGAAAGAAAAACCGTTTTACTGTAGTGTACCAGCTTTTTTCATTATTTAATAAAACGAGACTACGATTAAAATGCGATCTTGGAGAAGATACAAGTATCGATTCGGTTACTTCTATTTGGCAGTCGAGTAATTGGGCTGAAAGAGAAGCATACGATATGTACGGTATAACGTTTGACGGTCATCCTGATTTAAGAAGGATGTACATGCCTGAAGAGTTTGAGTATTATCCTTTAAGAAAAGATTTTCCTTTAATGGGAATTCCCGGTTCTATACCACTTCCCAAGAAATAAAAAGATTTATGGAAAGATTAACAAAAGAAGATATACATCCGAAAATAGTTCAGGCGTTACTCGGTATTGATTCAAACGTATCGATAGATGATGCACTTGAAAATGAAATGATTTTGTCGATGGGTCCGCAGCACCCTGCTACTCATGGTGTATTACGTTTGTTGTTACGCCTTGATGGTGAAACAATTGTAGCATGTGTTCCGGAACTCGGCTATCTACACCGCGGTTACGAAAAACTTGCCGAGAATATGACATACATGGAATTTATTCCGCATACCGACCGGCTTGATTATCTTGCTCCACCTGCAAACAATGTTGCCTATGCACTTGCCGTCGAAAAACTTGCCGGGATAGAAGCCCCGCCGAGAGCGCAGTATATCCGTATGGTAATGTGTGAATTATCAAGAATGGCATCACATCTTGTTGCTATCGGCTCTCTTGCAATGGATATTGGAGCATTAACTGTTTTCCTTTGGGCTTTAAGGGAAAGGGAAAAAATACTTGACTTCTTTGATGATATTTGCGGTGCAAGATTTACAACATCATATACAAGAATAGGCGGAGTAGCTGCCGACATCCGCGAAAAAACAGTTGAGAACATCACAGCATTCCTTAACCAGTTTGGCGAGAAGATTGATGAAATTGAAAGACTTCTAAATTCAAATAGGATTTTCATAGATAGGCTTGAAGGAGTAGGAGTAATTTCCGGTGAAAAAGCAATTGATTTAGGCTTAACAGGTCCATCATTACGCGCAAGCGGTATTAATTATGATGTCCGGAAAGATGTTCCTTATCTTTTCTACAATGAAGTAGATTTTAAAGTGCCGCTCTACTCCGAAGGTGATTGTCTTGCAAGGTATTTTGTCCGTGCGGACGAATTAAGGGAGAGTTCAAAAATAATCTACCAGGTATTTGAAAAAATGCCCAAAGGAGATGTATTGCTAAATAGCCCTAAAAAAGTTCTTCCGAGAAAAGTAGAAATTTATACAAAGATGGAAGAGTTGATACACGATTTTATGATTGTGAATTTCGGTATAAATCCGCCTGAAGGTGAAATCTACTCGGCAGTAGAAAACCCGAAGGGTGAGTTAGGGTTTTACATTGTAAGTAAAGGTGAAGGGCATCCCTGGAAATTGAAAATAAGGTCTCCTTCATTTGTGAATATACAGTCTATTCCCAAACTTGTGGAAGGTGAAATGATTTCGGATGTTGTCGCAATAATCGGCAGCATTGACCCTGTAATGGGCGAAGCAGATAAATAAGTATTTATTAAAATAATCCGGTATTAATTAACGGTAATGATTGAACTAATATATTTAACGGTTGTTCTGCCACTCGTCGGTTTTTTAATCAACGGAGTTTTCGGCAGTAAAATTAAAAACGAAAAACTAATCGGGATAATCGGAAGCGGTGTTATCGGGATTTCATTCGTTATTGCACTGCTCGCATTGTTCGAAACAATAGCACTACCTGTTGATCAAAGAAAAAACATCGTTACACTTTTTAGCTGGGTGGCAACTGTCGGCATTAATGTTTCTTTTGCTTACCAGGTTGACCAGCTTTCCCTCGTTATGGCGTTAATTGTAACCGGGGTGGGATTCATTATTCATGTGTATTCCATTGGATATATGCACGGAGATAAAGGATTCTGGCGTTTCTTTGCTTATATGAATCTCTTCATTTTCGCAATGATGAATCTTGTTCTTGCAGATAATTTTCTGCTCCTTTTCCTTGGATGGGAAGGAGTAGGACTCTGCTCGTACCTGCTTATCGGTTTTTGGTATGATAGGAAATTTGAAAAAAGCACTACAAGCGATGCTGCAAAGAAGGCATTCGTTGTCAATCGTATAGGCGATTTCGGTTTCCTACTCGGAATGTTCTTAATTTACATTACGTTTAACAGTTTGAATTTTTCCGAAGTTTTTTCAAGAGCGTCCGTACTATCAATTCCTTCTCACTACTTTGAATTTATTGCACTATTCCTTTTTATCGGAGCTACCGGTAAATCGGCACAAATTCCTTTATTTGTTTGGTTACCCGATGCAATGGCAGGACCAACACCGGTTTCTGCCTTGATACATGCTGCAACAATGGTTACAGCCGGTGTTTATATGGTTGCACGCTGTTCGATAATATTTGCATCTGCTCCGACTATTCTTACTTTAATTGCAGTAGTAGGAATACTGACTGCATTTTTTGCAGCTACAATCGGTCTTGTTCAAAATGACATTAAAAAGGTATTAGCTTATTCGACAGTAAGTCAACTGGGATACATGTTCGCAGCGCTCGGAGTTGGTGCTTTCTCAGCCGGGATATTCCATGTAATGACGCACGCATTTTTCAAAGCGCTGTTATTCCTTGGTGCGGGTGCCGTAATCCACAGTATGCACGAAGAACAGAATATTCAAAAATACGGCGGGTTGAAAAAACATATGCCGGTTACATATCTTACTTTTTTAGCTGGTGCAATAGCAATAGCAGGGATCCCTCCTTTCTCCGGTTTTTTCAGCAAAGATGAAATACTATGGTATTCATATTCAAACGGAAGTATGTTGATGTGGATTATTGGAGTTGTAACGGCTCTGTTTACTGCTTTTTATATGTTTCGGCTTGTAAATTTAACATTCGAAGGTTCGGCAAGGTACGATGTTCATCATACCCATCCGCATGAATCGCCGAAAGTAATGACTATTCCCTTGGTGGTTCTTGCTGTTCTTTCAATTATCGGCGGATTTATCGGAATCCCTGAAGTATTTTCAGGTGATGGAGGGAATACATTTAAAAATTGGCTTGCACCGATTTTCAAACCGGCTGAAATGAAAATGGCAAAATTCGGGTATCACACCCATTTTGAAGAGATCGTATTAATGTTGATTTCAGTAACAGGAGCAGTTGTTTCAATACTATTTGCAAGATATGTTTATATCAAACGGACTCAAATTGCTGTTTCTGTTTCAAATAAATTTAAAGGGATTTATAACCTGCTCTGGAATAAATATTACGTTGATGAAGTTTATGATGCAACAGTTGTAAATCCTATTGTGAAAGTTTCAGATTCATTTCTCTTCAAAATTACTGATGTGAAGATAATTGACGGTTTAGTAAACGGAACCGCTTCAGTAATTAATTCACTTTCATCTTTAATTAGAAAGATGCAGACAGGGATAGTTCAGTTTTATGCAATAATAATGGTGCTTGGAATAGCATTAGCACTTACATGGATAATTTTGAGTTTTTAACCTATGGAAAATAATTATCTTACTACGATACTGTTAAGCATACCGTTAGCCGGTGCAATTTTACTCCTTTTTGTTCCATCCAGAAGGGAATTCATTATAAAAATTGCAGGATTGGTTATATCAACTATTGCATTTATTCTTTCCCTTTTAATCTATACTGATTTCGATCCTTTGAAGCAGGAATTCCAATTCGTCGATAAATTACCATGGATTGAAAGTTTGAATATCACATTTTTTGTAGGAATTGACGGGCTATCGATTCTTCTTGTGTTGCTTACAACATTCCTTACACCTTTAACTTTATTATCAAGCTGGTCAAGTATAAAGCATAAAGTAAAAGAGTTTACTTTCTTCATGCTTATCCTGGAAGTAGGAATGCTTGGTGTATTTGTATCGCTTGATATATTTTTATTCTACATATTCTGGGAAGCAATGCTGATCCCAATGTATTTTATTATCGGTATATGGGGTGGTTCAAGAAGAATTTATGCTTCTGTAAAGTTTTTTATTTATACGATGTTCGGCAGTCTGTTAATGCTTGTTGCAATGATCTGGATAGCTGTTTATGCTTCCGGTATAACAGGTAGTTTTACAACGAATCTATTGGATTTGTATAAAGTCGGTCCTGAAATACCGAAACAGATTCAATCATTTATGTTCCTTGCTTTTGCATTAAGCTTCGCAATCAAAGTACCGCTTTTTCCATTGCACACCTGGCTTCCGGATGCACACGTTGAAGCTCCAACTGCAGGTAGTGTTATTCTTGCCGGGGTACTTCTTAAAATGGGGACTTACGGTTTAATCAGGTTTTGTCTTCCGTTGTTTCCGCAGGCATCAATTCAATTTGCTCCTTACATATCGATATTGGCAATCATAGGTATTGTGTATGGCGCTCTGGTTGCTATGGTTCAGCAAGATATGAAAAAGCTTGTTGCATATTCTTCAGTTGCGCATCTCGGATTTGTAGTACTCGGAATATTTGCATTTACTGCCGAAGCTATGCAGGGTGCAATTATTCAAATGGTAAATCACGGGCTTTCTACCGGGGCACTCTTCTTGTTGGTGGGAGTTATTTATGAAAGAACGCATACAAGGGAAATATCTGAATACGGAGGAATTGCCAAAGTTGTACCTGTGTTTGCAACTGCATTACTTTTTACTTCACTATCATCAATAGGGCTGCCGGGGTTAAATGGTTTCGTCGGAGAATTTTTAATTTTAATCGGGTCATTTAAATCACCTGTTCTAAATAATTGGTGGTATACTGTTTTTGCAACTTCGGGTGTTATATTCGCTGCCGTCTATCTTTTATGGATGTATCAAAGAGTCTGCTTTGGAGAATTAAAAAATCAAAAACTTGAAAAACTTACCGATATGAACACAAGAGAAAATATTGTTCTGCTTCCCATTTTTGTTTTTATAATTTGGATCGGTGTTTACCCGGGCACATTTTTAAGATTGTCCGAAGTATATTCTAAAGGACTTGTAAACTATTTATTAACTTTTTAATTAACGATATACTAATAATAACTAAATGAAACCAAATATTTTATTAACGCTTACGATAGCGTTTTTTCTGATTCTATCGGTTGATAGTTTTTCTACCGGCTCACAAGATGGAAATCATTTTCAAGGGAATAACCAGGTAACCGTAAATAATGGGGATGCTCATTCAGGCGAAGGGCATGAATTACCATCAGGATATATGGTAATTCCTTTTGTAGTGCTTTTGTTGATGATCGCAACGGGACCGATAATGTATCACCATTTCTGGGAAAGGAATTATCCGAAAGTTGCTATTATATTGGGATTGTTCACTACTGCTTATTATCTTTTTGTTTTGCATGATACTCACAGCGTACTACATACAGTAGCCGAATATCTCTCTTTTATTGCATTACTCAGCTCTTTGTTTGTTGCATCAGGCGGAATTTTAATCAAAGTAGATAAAAAAGCTACACCAATGGTGAATATTCTTTTCTTTCTTTTCGGCGGAGTGCTGGCAAATATAATCGGTACAACGGGTGC
>DAIRET010000172.1:0-5975 GCA_036795455.1 Ignavibacteriaceae bacterium | reverse complement strand
GATAATTGAAATGATAAACCAATCCGAAATGAACAGCTTAAAAAAGGGAGATGAAGTAAATCATTTCCTCCTTATAAAAAAATCGGAAGAAAAATTAACAAAGGCTAATAAAGTCTATCTTAATCTTGAGCTTGCGGATAAATCAACTTCGCTGCAGGCAAATTTATGGGATAATTTTGAAAGCATTACTAAACATCTGGTACCTGGTGAAATTCTTAAAATTGAGGGTAGGATTGAAGAATTCCAGGGAAATCCTCAAATAAGAATTGAAAACTTTAGATTGAAAAAAGAATCGGAAAATGTTGCTGTATCCGATTTTCTACCTAAATCGAACCGGGATATAAATGAGATGCTGGAGGAATTGCATCAAAGAATAAAAACGGTTTTGGATGATAACATAAGACAACTACTGAATCTTGTGTTTGAAGGTAAAACCCTTGAGGTTTTTTCAATAGTACCTGCCGGGAAATCATGGCACCATGCCTATATCCACGGTTTAATCGAACATACACTTGAAATAGTAAAAATTTGTGACCTGGCTGCAGATATTCATCCTCAAATAAATAGAGACTTACTTGTATGCGGCGCATTACTTCACGACATTGGAAAAATTGAAGAATTGTCATCCGAATTAAACTTTGAATATACGGACCGGGGTAAGCTGCTCGGACATATTGTTATTGCGGCATTATTAGTTCAGAAGAAAATTGAAGAGATACCCGGCTTTCCTTCGATGCTTGAAGATATGATTTTACATCTTGTGTTAAGCCACCAGGGGAAATTGGAATATGCGTCGCCGGTTGTTCCAAAAACACTTGAAGCAATTACACTATATCATGCGGACGAACTCTCTGCAAAAATGAATGCTTATAAATATGCAGTAAAGAATGATTCCAGAGGTGATTCCAACTGGACAAAATTTATTCCTTTGATTTCAACCGAATTGTTTAAATTGAACCGGGATTTTTAATCTATTTTTTCTGGATGGTGAATCCATAACTTTTTAAGGAGGTTATTATGTTAAAAAGAATACCTTTTCTGGTTTCTTTGTTTGTTCTTATTATATCCCGGGGAATCAGTTCACAAACAGTGAACGAATTAATTTTAACAGGGGATAACTATGCACTTAAAGAATTCAACAACGAGAAAGCTCTTGAAACATATCTTCAAGCCGACAAACTTTCTCCGAATAACTGGGAAATAAACTGGCGGATCAGCAGAGCTTATGTTGATATCGCTGAACATATGCCTTCGAATACAGATACCCAGAAAGAAGCTCAACTCCAAAAATATCAATTAGCATTTGACTATGCCGACAAAGCCGTAAATCTTGCTCCCGATAAATCAGTAACTTATTTACGCAGGGCTATTGCGAATGGCAGAGTAGCTTTGTTCAAGGGAGTATTTACAGCAATCGGTTTGGTAAACAGCGTTAAAGATGATTGCGAAAAAGCTATCTCGCTTGGCAACGGCGGAAACGAAGTTCAATCAGTAGCGCATTATGTGTTGGGAAGAACGCACGCTAAAGTATGCGAAAAAGCTTATCTTGTAAGACTTCCGCTCGGCTTGGGATGGGGCGATATTGATGATGCAATAATGTATTTTCAAAAGGCAATTGAACTGAGACCTAACTTTAGGATGAACCATCTTGACCTTGCAAAAGTATATATTGATGAGGAAGAATACGCAAAAGCAAAAGAGCATTTATTAAAAATAGAAAAGCTGCCTGTTCTTGATGAAGATGATCACAAGTTTCTTGGAGAAGCAAAAAAGCTTTATGAAAAAATCAAGAATAAGTAATCTTTAATATGAATAGTATTGACTTTGAGCCCGGGTTTATTACGGAATTAAATAAAGCCGGGAAGATTGTCTTTTTTACCGGTGCAGGTATTTCTGCAGAAAGCGGAATACCTACATTCCGGGGTAAAGATGGGATTTGGAATAAATTAAAACCGGAAGAACTTGCCAACTTTAGTGCGTTCTTAAAGAATCCCGATATGGTGTGGGAATGGTATCAATACAGAAGAAAAATTATAAGCGATACAAAACCAAACGCGGGGCATATTGCAATTGCAGCATTGGAGAGTATTTACGACGTAACGGTTGTTACTCAAAATGTCGATAATTTGCATAGAAGAGCGGGAAGCAAAAAAATCTATGAACTTCATGGTAATATTGAAAAAAACTACTGCATTAACTGTAAGAAACGATATGACTATGAAAAATTCAGCTACGAAAAACCGGCTCCTAAATGCGGCTGCGGAGGACTTATTCGTCCAGATGTAGTTTGGTTCGGTGAGTTCCTTCCTCAAGATCAATATTCAACTGGAGAAAAAGCTGCAAAAAACTGCGACATAATGTTTGTAGTAGGTACTTCTGCAGTTGTATATCCTGCTGCTTACATACCGCTTGCAGCAAGGGAGAATAATAAATGCGTTGTTGAAGTAAACCTTGAAAGAACTGAATTATCGAGATTTGCAGATTATTCATTTTATGGCAAAGCAGGCGAGATTTTACCTCTGATTGAAAAAAAAGCAAAAGAACTGAAGGGAACAAATGTTTAGAAAAACCGGAGTTGGTATTGGCTAAATTCAGAACTAAATTCATTTGTTCAAATTGCGGTTTTGAATCTATTAAATGGCTTGGTAAATGCCCCCAATGCGGCGAATGGAATTCTTTCAGCGGAGAGATAATAGAAACTTCCAAACAGAAGCATAATGCGAAACACAGCAGCACGGTTTCATTATTTCCAATCAATGAAATTATTACGGAAGAAGAACGAAGAATCAAAACCGGTATTTCGGAATTTGATAGGGTATTGGGTGGCGGACTTACTATCGGTTCAGTTGTTTTGATCGGCGGCGAACCGGGTATCGGTAAATCTACACTTGTACTTCAAGCAGCTTCCAAAATTAAAACAAAGGTATTATATGCAACCGGCGAAGAATCAATACAACAAATAAAATCAAGAGCATCAAGGTTAAAAATTAAATCGGATTCTCTTTTTATAATTGCCGAAACCGATTTGCATTTAATTTTAAATACAATCAATAATGAAAAGCCTGAAGTAGTAATAATCGATTCAATTCAGACTATGCACGATACCGATTTTGAGAATTCACCCGGTACTGTAACTCAAATTAGGGAATGCACAGCCCGCTTAATGGAAGAAGCGAAAAAAAATAGTTTTACCGTTATTATTGTTGGTCATGTTACAAAAGAAGGTGTAATTGCCGGACCTAAAATCCTTGAGCATATTGTTGATACTGTAGTCCATTTTGAAGGAGAAATAAATTCTTCCTACCGAATAATACGTGCATTAAAAAACAGGTTCGGAAGCACTAATGAAATTGGAATTTTTGAAATGCTCGAAACCGGTTTGAGTGAAGTAAAAAATCCCGGTTTGATTTTTTTAAGTGATCGAGAAAATAATACACCGGGTTCGGTTGTGGCCGCTTCTGTAGAGGGGACAAGACCTTTATTAATCGAAGTGCAGGCTCTTGTAACACACTCAAATTTCGGTTATCCGCAGCGTGTATCGAACGGCTTCGATCAAAAAAGATTATCTATTCTTTTGGCAGTTATTGAAAAAAGAGGCGGCTATAAAATCTCAGCGAATAATGTATTTCTTAATATGACTGGCGGAGTACGAATTGATGAACCTGCTATTGATCTTGCTGTATGCTGTTCCATAATTTCAAGTTTATTAGACCGACCGATTGACAGCAGTACTGTGATTATCGGTGAAGTAGGGCTTGGTGGCGAAATAAGGAGTGTTACAAATGTTGAAAAAAGAATTATTGAAGCAGAAAAACTTGACTTCAAACGGGTTGTAATACCTGCAAAAAACAATAAGAACATGAATCCCTCAAACATCAAGATTATTCCGGTTGTCAATCTAAATGAGGCAGTTACAATCCTTCTTAAATAATATTAAAACTTATCTGTAATCCCCCAAAAATATTAATTTCGAAAAAAAGTGTTTTGCAATTATAGGTTAATATTGTAAATTTCACTGCGGTTTTTGAAACCGTGTTCTTTTAACATATAAGGATTATTTTGTGAGTGTAAATTTATTTGCAGGGAGTCTTCCCTGGTCCGTTACGGATGCTGATTTAAAAACAGCATTTGAGGCTTACGGCGAGGTCGTTTCGGTTAAAGTTATTACCGATCACCAAACCGGTAAGTCGCGTGGTTTCGCTTTTATTGAAATGAAAAATGAAGACGAAGCCAATTCCGCTATGGAATCTCTTAATGGTTCAAAACTAAAAGGCAGAAACATAATTGTCAATCCCGCTAAAGCTAAAGTAAAAGAAGTTGCAGGTTAAATAATAGTTTTTGTCTCTTTTTCCCACCATTAAATTTCATTAATGCGATTTATTTGAAGACATGCTGAATGTCAACGGCTTTCTATAATTAAGAAAGCCGTTTTTTTTTACTATTGTAAATATACCATCTTCTTTGTTTCAACGAATGATTCGAGACCGGATTCGGAACCTGCTGATAATCGGTAAAAATATACTCCGGAAGCTAAACCCCCGTTGATCAAGTTTTCGTTGAATTCGATTTCATAATCTCCTGCAGTCTTGTATTCATTTATTAATGTTGTCAGTTCTTTTCCGAGTAAATCAAATATTTTTATTGTAACGAAACTATTTCTTTCAAGTCTGTATTTAATAGTGGTTGCCGGGTTAAATGGATTCGGATAGTTTTGATATAATGAAATTCCGGAAGGCATTATCTCTTTTTCAGATTCATCTAAATCGGTTAACCTGCCGGCCAATGATGCAACTGCAGCAAGATTTAATTTTGTTACTTTTGAAACAAGTTCCATATTCAGTGTTCCGAGTGAATCGCTTTTTTTATGGTAATATGGATTAGCCTGGTAATAAGTACTATTCGTCCAGGGTGGTGCTCCTTCGATCATTAAGATTGCTTTGTATCCTTGTTCCCAGAATGATGCATGATCACTATATGTAGCATAAACAAATGGGGGAGAGTTTAACATCAACCCGATTGAATATATTTCGTTTGCATAAACATATCTATCTGCAAGCCAGTACGATGACTCGTTAGATACAATATCATTGTAGTCGTAAAAATTGTTATAACCCACCATGTCAATAGAAACCATTCCCAGGATATTATCGTTATTTTGTTTTGCTTTTGTAGCATACGCAATGCTTCCATGATGTGAACTTGTATAAGCGGGTCCACCTTCTTCAGCACCAAATGCAATCAGTTTAATTGTGTAATCGGGTTTAAAACCAAAAGTAGTATCGGATAAAATTCTTGCTATTTCGAGTATCGCAGCGACCCCGGTTCCATTATCATCTGCACCGGGAGCTTTTATGGTTTGCCATTGGGAATTCCACACAGAACTTCCTTCGCGGCTTGCCGAGCAGTCGTAATGAGCTCCTAAAATATATTCTTTCCCCGGGAATACGGTTCCCTCAATTGTAGCTATAATGTTAGTAAGTGGGCGCGTATTAAATGGCGCATTAGCCGAAGAAATGAAAAAAGTATCAACTACAACTGAAGTCAAGTTTGGTAGACTTTCCAGGTATTTCTTTATAAAAACAGCAGCACTATCATTTCCAGGTGTAAAATTTACACGGCTTAAATGTCCGCCTGCATGTTCAAGAGTTTTTATATGGTCGACAAGGTTTTCTGTCGATACTGAATCAACCATGCTGGATATTCTCTGAAACAATGATTGCGCAAACAGTATGTTTGAGAATGAGACGAATATAAAGATGAATAGTAGTGAAAAATTGTATTCCTTTTGCATCGAACCGCTTTAGATTTTTTGTAACAAAATAAATTGATATTCTTAAAATAAGAAATATTGTTTGAATAGAGTTGTTATATTGTAGATGAGATTAAATTTTTTTTCTGGAGAGCGGTTTTAAATAGACTGCAATCTAATAAAGATATAAAAAACGGGTCAAATCCATGGTTTTTTAATGTATGAT
>DAIRET010000018.1:0-27330 GCA_036795455.1 Ignavibacteriaceae bacterium | reverse complement strand
CTTCTCGGTGAAGATAAGGAAGAAGTTGGGGGCAGTGAGTATCTGAAAGTAATTCACAATATGGTTAAAGGGAATGCCCCTTCAATTGATTTGCAAACAGAGAAGAAACTGCATGAAGTATTACATAAACTAATAGGGATTAAGATTATTAAATCGGCACACGATGTTTCCGAGGGAGGAATAATAACAGCGATTGCAGAATCATGTATAATTAATGAAGAGAAACCAATAGGTGCGGATGTTAATATCCCGGTTCAAACAAGGGAAGATTTTTCATTTTTCTCGGAATCGCAATCGCGTGTAATTGTATCCATTTGTGAAGAGAATAAAATACTTTTTGAAGAAGCTGTTAAATCACTTCATTTCCCGTTTTTATATCTTGGAAAAACAGTGAAAGATAATCTAAAAATCAACGGACGTTATGAATTCGACTTGAAAGAATTAGCTGGAATATACTTCAATACAATTACAAAGATTATGGGAGGTTAAGTATTAAATATTTCAGAAACCTGCATAAAACAGTTAAAGATTTTCTTGCCGAAGTAAACAAGTTCTGGGTTGCTGTTAAAGAGATTTTGAAGCTATATCCAACTCTTTTATATGTAGCCCGTTTTGTGAAACATTACTTTGGGGGAATATATTACAGGATGGACAGAGACCATATATTCCTATTCGCGGGTGGTTTAGCGTTTTCACTTTTCTTGTGCATAATTCCTTTCGTATTAATTCTTTTCTGGATACTCGGTAATTTTCTGAGTTCCGAATCCGTTGCATTGCAGGTTAATACTTTTCTTGATACGGTTATACCTTATAAAACATATGCCGATTATGCAAGGACAATTATATTTAAAAGAATTGATGAAGTAATTGCTTATAAAAATTTAGCCGGATTTATCGGCTTTATAGGATTGTTCATTGCTGCAAGCGGGTTCTTCAGTAGTTTAAGAACAATTCTGAATAAAATTTTCGGGGCAGAAAAAGAATTGAACATGCTCGTCGGTTTTGTTAGGGATTTTGTAATTATACTCATTTCGATTCTCCTGTTTTTCGTATTAACGCTTTCTTTTCCTTTTATTGATTATATCCGCTCGTTACCGCAGGAATATGAAATGTTCAGTTTTTTTGACCTCGCAATTTTTCAACAGGTTTTCACAACAATATTCTCCATAGTTGTATTGTTCTCCCTTTTCTCATTAATATACAAGTTTATTCCTACTGTAAAAATCAGGAAGAGAAGCGTTGCAGTTGGAGCTATTTGGGCTGCCTTTTTGTGGGAAGGTGCAAAACAATTATTCGGGTTCTATATTAGAAACTTCCCGACTTTAGGGATGATTTACGGTACATATATTTTAGTGATTGTACTTGCGTTCTGGATATATTACTCCGCTATAGTGTTTATCCTGGGTGCTGAAATAGGCAAACTATTTGACGAAAGATTGAACGCTGCAATCGATAAACGTGAAAACCGAAAACGACAATTAGCTCAATCGGTTGCCAATAATAAATAATACAACCCCGGTTTTATCAACCCAAGTATACGAATTCGATTTACAAATCAAACCCGTATTAAAACAGGTTATACTGTAACCCTACATTCGTAGAAAGTACTTTTGGATTCGCTCCCTGTTTTTTGTAACCTGCACTGACTGTAAAATAAATATTGTTTTCAATGTAATACCAAAAAGAGGATGAAAGATTGTGGTTGTATTCAATACTGACGTTGTAAGGTTTATGTCCTACAAGCTCGTATGTTGTTACAAAGTTAATTCTATTACTCAATTCAAAAATAAAATCCAGCGTTAAAACCATTTCATATTGATTGAAGAAAGCCGAATCAAGCGGTGAATCGATTTTTGCGTTACTATTTACCTGCATGTTCCAACTGATGGGATAAGAATACTCTGCTGCAAGTGAGAACATCGGATTTCCTACTGGTGATTTGTCTCTTGTTGACATCGGGAAGCGAATTCCGGTAGAAACATCCCAGCCGTAATAGCGGGGATTAACGCGTTCGTTAATGTTAAAAAGAACCTGTCTCATTCTTAGTACTCCGATTGATTCAAGTCCTTCACCCGATATTGCTCCCGACTTTTTTATTTCTTCCGTAATATCATCAAGCCAGTAAGTTTCATAGGTTGCTTCGTAAATCCCTTTGTACTCGTCTTCTCTTTCAATAATATTTGCAATTGCTATCATAGTTTCTTTAGAGAGGGGGGCTGAGATGACGTTATCTTTTATCAAGTGTCCTTCAATTCTCACTGCTTTTGCCAATGCCGTAGCATTTATGTACCGCCCGTATCCGAATCCAACCTTCAAGTTTGATTCTAATTGCCGGTATGTGTTTAGATGGGACATTGAAAGTTCACTTACTGCGAATACCTTCTCTTCGTCCCATACATATTTCCTGAAACTTGTATTTAACCTTACATTATGATTGTAATCGTCAAATACTTTCCCGCCGCTTGCGGCAACATCAATAAACCATGCCGTAGGTAAGGATGAATAAAATGTTTTAAATAACAACGTTCCGTTTGCATTGTTGGAATTAACTGTTGTCCCGGATTGCGACCAATCCCATGAACCGTTAAACCGGAGAACCTTGGCTTTACTAACGGCAACTTCATAGTCGGTAACGTTCACGTTTTGAGGGTATGTTAAAAACGGGATTGTCAAGAAAACAATTGTAAATATTAACTTCTTCATCGCACTACTCCAGGTTAATAATTATTATGATTTACCCAAAGTTAGCTAAAAAGGAATGAAAAGGAAAAATTTTCATTTAAAGTGAACTTTTTCCTTTGGGGAATAGTTTTATTTATAACCGGATAAATATATCCGATTATGTAAATTAATTAGGAATACCGACATGAGTGAATATATAAATACAAGAAATGAGAAAATAAACCAGCTAAAAGAATTGTTCAAAAATTTACACAAAGGGGAAGATGTAAATGAGATAAGAAATCAAATTGTGGATACGATGGTAAGCATTCCATACAAAGACGTTGTAATGGCGGAAGAAGAGTTAATGAATGAGGGTATTTCTCCCGAAGAGATTCTCTCCTTTTGCGATTTACATACCGAAGCACTTAAAGGAAGCCTTGATTCAACGACCGTGAAAAGCATTGAAGATGAACACCCTGTAAATATATTTCAGCTTGAAAACAGGGAACTTGAAAAAGAAATCAAAATTTTAAGAAAGGTATTTGAGAATGTAAACCAATTTGAAGATGACTTTCCTGTAAATTCGCTTTTTAACGAAATAGGGAACAGAATGAATAAACTGTACGAAGTAGAAAAGCACTACCAAAGAAAAGAGAATCTGTTGTTCCCGTTCCTTGAAAGATACTCGGTTACTGCTCCGCCGAAAGTAATGTGGGGCAAACATGATCAAATTCGTGTAATGCTGAAATCGACCCGTGAACTAATTGCGGTGGATGGCGAAGTTGCCGCAGGGGATGTGAAAATTTTAATTGAGTCATTCTTTCTGCCTGTAGTTAATGCGATAGATGAAATGATTTATAAAGAGGAAAAGATTCTTTTCCCGATGGCACTTGATGTATTGAGGGACGAGGACTGGGACACAATTGCAAACGACTCCCCGGAAATCGGGTTTTGTTTAATCCAACCAGTTCAAAGAAGTAACAGCTCTATTGAACAGAAAAAGAGTATCAATACTTTCGATGAGAGTAAAATCAATTTACCGAGCGGCAATTTCTCTTTAGCGGAACTGACGAGTATAATGAACACTCTGCCGTTCGATATGACCTTTGTTGATAAGGATGATTCAGTGCGGTTTTTTACTCAGGGAAAAGAAAGAATCTTTGCCCGGAACCTATCAATAATAGGACGCAAAGTACAAATGTGTCATCCTCCTTCAAGTGTCCACATCGTTGAAAAAATTTTAGGCGACTTTAAAAGTGGGAAAGAGAATGAGGCGAAATTCTGGATTCAGATGAAGGGACAGTTTATTCTGATTTCATATTATGCTTTACGAGGTGAAGTTGGCGAGTATCTTGGTACTCTGGAAGTTACTCAAGAAATTTCCGGGATAAAAAAATTGGAAGGGGAGCGAAGAATATTGGAATACGAAAAAAACGAAAGTGATACGGCAAATGTATAAAGAAATGAAAAAAGAGATGATTATTACACCGGAAACTAAGATAGGCGAGCTTCTTGCCGCCTATCCTTCGTTAGAAGAAAAACTAATCGAAATAGCTCCGCAGTTTAATAAACTAAAAAACCCGGTACTGAGAAGAACTATTGCAAAGATAGCAACACTGCGTCAAGCTGCATTAATCGGGAACATTAAACTGACGGATCTAATAAATACGTTAAGAGAAACTGTCGGTCAAAATTTGGAAGCCTTTACTGAAGAATCAAAGCAGTCAGGTGAAGATTTAACAGACTTGCTGAAAGAGAAAAAAATTGTTTCGTACGATGCAAGAGAAGACCTTGAAAAAGGTGAGCATCCTTTAAGAAAAGTAATGACAGACCTCGAAAAGATTAAGCATGACGAAGTTTATGAATTAATTACATCGTTTATCCCTGCACCGTTAATTGAAGTCGCTAAAACAAAAGGGTTTGAGGTAAAAACGGATAGTAAAAACCAAGTTGAAATAAAAACTTATATGTTCCCAAAGAAAAAAAGTTAGTAACCATATTAGAAGTTAATAGATTTTACAATAAACTTTCACCAATAAACAGATAAAATAATCCGATTAAGGAGGGATTCTTTATGAAATACTATTTGATAGTTTTTATACTTACATCAATCTTCTATTTTAATTGCGGTTCGGAAAATAAGCCTGAAGCCGAAATGAATGAACACAGCAGTATGGGGCATGAACACCACGGTTTATCCGATTTTGAGGTTGAAAACGGGATTGGACCGATTAAACAAAAAATAGAATTACCTCCCTTGAATAAAGAGATGGCAAAAGAAGGTGAAAAATTGTTTTCGGAAAAATGCGCTTCATGCCATAAATTAGATGAAAGATATGTAGGACCGGCGCAAAGGGATGTACTTAAAAGAAGAACTCCTGAATACGTTATGAACATGATTCTTAACCCGGAAGAAATGGGTAAAACCCATCCCGAAGCTAAAAAGATGCTTGCTGAATACCTTACCCCGATGCCGTTTCAAAATGTAACAGTTGAAGATGCTCAAAAACTTGTTGAGTATTTCCGTTTGGTAGGCGATGAGAAATAAATTAATTACTTAATAAAGGAGCGATAATGAAAGCGAAAATCAACACTCTTTTTTTCCTTGTAGTAGCACTATATTATTTAGGTTGCTCGGATTCAAAGCAGCCTTTTGACAGCGGCGATGCTGCAAGTAAAGTATACGTTGCACCCGGTGAACACGACAAATATTACGCTTTTATGTCGGGAGGATTCAGCGGACAAGTGTCAGTTTATGGATTACCTTCGGGCAGATTGTTTAAAGTGATTTCGGTTTTCTCGCAGAACCCTGAAAGCGGTTACGGCTACTCAGAGGAAACCAAATCAATGTTGAACACATCTTACGGCTTTGCACCATGGGATGATGCACACCATCCCTCCTTGTCAAAAACCGATGGATTAGCCGATGGAAGATTTCTGTTCATTAATGCAAATAACACACCACGCATTGCAAAAATTGATCTCACTGATTTTGAAACCACAGAAATAATCGAAATACCGAACTCGGCAGGTAATCATGCATCTCCGTTTACTACTATGAATACCGAGTACGTGGTAGCATCAACAAGGTTCAGCGTACCGATACCTCAAGCCGATGTTCCGATCAATACTTATAAAGAGAATTTCAGGGGTACTATAAGTTTTATCAAAATTGATACCGAAAAGAATGACATGCGAATTGCTTTTCAAATAAGTGTTCCTGGATTTAATTATGATCTGGCTCACCCGGGAAAAGGACCTTCTCATGGATGGGCATTCTTTACAACTTATAATACCGAAGAAGCACATACATTACTTGAAATTAATGCATCAAGGAACGATAAGGACTTTATTGCGGCTGTGAACTGGAAACTCGCTGAGAAGTATGTTAGCGAAGGAAAAGCTAAAGAAGTTAATACAGAGTACATAAGAAACTATGTTGATCATGACACAAGGATTGCAAAGAGCGAAAAACATACAAAAGTAAAAGTGCTTGATCCTAAGGATTGTCCCGGTTTGATTTATTTTCTGCCTACACCGAAATCTCCGCACGGTGTTGATGTTGATCCTACAGGTGAATACATAGTAGCCGGCGGAAAATTAGCGGCAGTTCTACCGGTTCATTCATTTGCAAAGATGATGAAAGCTATTGAAGAGAAAAATTTCGATGGTGAAGCAAAAGGGATCCCAATACTAAAGTATGATGCCACAATTCACGGTGAAGTAAAAGATGTAGGATTAGGACCGCTTCATACTGAATTTGATGATAAAGGGTTTGCTTATACATCTGCATTTATTTCATCGGAAATAGTTAAATGGAATGTGAAATCTGTACAGGTAGTTGATAGGATCCCGGTATTCTATTCAATCGGGCATTTGATGGTTCCGGGCGGTGATACTCAAAAACCGTTTGGTGATTTCGTTATTGCACTGAACAAAATTACCAAGGACAGATATCTTCCAACAGGTCCCGCACTTACACAGTCGGCACAATTGATCGATATTACCGGTGATAAAATGAAAATGCTGCTTGACTTTCCTACTATTGGTGAACCGCATTATGCACAGGCGATAGCGGCAGAAGTATTGCTGAAAAATAATGCAAGGATATATCCAATAGAAAAGAATAAAAATCCCTATGCTGTTAAAGCTGAAAAGGACGCCAAAGTTATTCGTGAAGGAAATATAGTTCACGTTCTTATGTCTTCGGGAAGAAGTCATTTTGCCCCTGATAATATTGAGGGAATAAAGGTAGGTGATGTAGTTTATTTCCATGTTACAAATCTTGAGCAGGATTGGGATATCCCGCATGGATTTGCAATAAAAGGGATGAATACCTCTGAAATTTTAATTATGCCAGGCGAAACAAGATCATTAGTATGGGAACCTAAAAAACCGGGAGTCTATCCGTTTTATTGTACAGATTTCTGTTCAGCTTTACACCAGGAAATGCAGGGTTATGCAAGAGTTTCAGCAGCCAACTCAAATGTTCAACTATCCTATAAAACAGGGAACTGATTAATTGCTTATGGAGCCATTAATGGAGAAAAAAGTTGCAAGATATTTTATGTTAATTGCATCCGGGATACTTGTTTTTGTTTACCTTTTACCGATATGGAAGATCAGTATCTCCGCTCCACAGTATCCTGAAGGATTAGGAATGTACATCTGGATAAACGAAATAACAGGTGAAAACAAGAATGACCTTAAAACAATTAATGGATTAAACCATTACATCGGAATGAAAGAAATTAACCCTGCTTCAATACCCGAACTTACAATCATGCCGTATTTGATAGGTTTCTTTATAGTTACCGGATTGGTTTTATCATTTAAACCGCGGGAAAATATGATTCTTGCCTGGGCTGTATTGTTTATACTTGTAGGAATAGTAGGATTATACGACTATTACATCTGGGGATACGATTTCGGACATGATTTAAGCAACGATGCCCCTATCAAAATACCCGGAATGAGTTATCAGCCGCCGTTAATAGGGTCAAAACAGCTGTTAAACATAAACACAACTTCACTCCCTTACTTCGGGAGCTACGCTATTTTTATTTCAATTTTATCATCACTTGTCTCTTATTACTTATTAAGAAGGAAAAGAAAATGAAACTAAATTATCTGCTTTTTACGTTGTTAAGCATTTCATCGTTTTTTACCATGATGTCTTGCGGCGGCGATCCCGAACCAATTAATTACGGAAAAGATCACTGTTCATACTGCGAAATGAAAATTATGGATAAGAAATTCGGTAGTGAACTTGTCAGTAAGAAAGGAAAAATTTATAAGTTCGATTCGGTAGAGTGTCTCGCTGCTTTTGTTAATGAAGGTGAAACTGTTAAAAGTGATAATATTAGCTCAATGTGGGTTACTGATTATCTAAATCCTGAAAACTTTTTAACAGCAGAAAACTCAGTCTATTATGTGGGAAAGAATATTAAAAGCCCGATGGGTCTTTATATATCCGCATTCCAAACAGAGGAGAAATTGCTTTCGGTTACTCACACGGATGAAGGAAAAATATTGAACTGGAGCGGTATAAGAGAGTACGTAAAAGAAGAATGGGAACGATAAATTGATATGCTCTTATTGGTTCTGCTTTTTTCGTTTTTCGTTTATGGGAACAACAATCTCTGTAAAGAGATAATTGTCTTAAAAACCGGGAAAATTAAAAGCATAAGTAATGCCTTATCAATAGCAGAAGAAGGTGATATAATAAAAATTAAACCCGGGTTATATGAAGAACCCCGGCTTACAATTGAAAAGCGAATATCATTAATAGGAGAAGGGGATGTAAAAATTACGAGTAACGGTGGAGCCGACATACTATTGTTGAAAAAAGATGGAATAGTTGTAGAAAATTTAACAATTAAAGGAGCTTCGTTTAGTCACTTAAGAGAAAATGCAGCCGTAAAAATTGAAAACTGTTCCGGAGTTATAGTAAGAAACACGAAACTGTTAAACAACTATTTCGGAATATACTTAGCTGCTTCCGCAAATTGCATAATTGAAAACAATTTTATTTCTGGCTTGAAAAGGGATGAGATAAATTCAGGTAATGGAATTCACCTTTGGTATTGCAGGGAGATGAAGATTTCAGGCAATAGAATTTTAAATCATAGAGATGGAATATACCTTGAATTCAGCAAGCAAGTATTTATTGAAGAAAATTCAAGCAGGGCGAATATAAGGTACGGCTTGCATTTTATGTTTTCCGATAGCTGCCGGTATATACAAAATACTTTTACAGATAACGGAGCAGGTGTAGCTGTTATGTATTCCGCAAATGTTTTGATGGAGAAAAATCTTTTCGAGTTTAACAGGGGAACGGCAGCATACGGCGTTCTACTAAAAGAAATACGAGATAGTAAGATTATATCGAACTCATTTAATCAAAATACAATCGGGTTGTACCTTGAAGCAACAAATAGAATGGAAGTCGAAAACAATCAATTCTCGGGCAACGGGTGGGCGTTGAAAGTAATGGCTAATTCAATGGATAATGTGTTTTGTAAAAATAATTTCATAGGTAATTCGTTCGATATTTCAACAAACAGCAGGCAGAATTATAACAGATTTGAATTGAATTACTGGGATAAATATAAAAGTTATGATCTTAATAAAGATGGAATTGGAGATATTCCGTATAGACCCGTCAACTTGTTTTCATTAATCACTGCTCAGAACCCCCCTGCACTAATTCTTTTACGCAGTTTTTTCATCGACGTTTTGAACTTCGCCGAGAGTATTTTCCCCGCATTAACCCCTGAATCACTGATTGATACCAAACCGAAAATGAGAAAAATCGAATGATTGAAATTAAAAATCTCACAAAGAAATACGGTAAGCATACAGCTCTTTCGGATGTAACGGTATCTTTTAAACCGGTGGAGATTACTGCAGTTGTAGGTCCGAATGGTTCCGGCAAAACCACATTGATAAAATCGATACTCGGTTTAATCGGTTTTAATTCAGGTAGTATAATTATTTCGAATCATGAACTAAACGGCAATCCAATCTACCGTAAAGACATTGGTTACATGCCGCAAATACCGAATTACCCGGAAAATCTTACAGTGAATGATTTGATGAAAATGCTGAAAGATTTGAGAGAAGAAAAAAAAATTATCGATGATGAACTTTATGATGATTTGGAAATACAAAAGTACTCCAGCATACCAATAAAGAATTTGTCCGGGGGGACGAAACAAAAAATAAATGCTATTCTTGCATTTATGTTCAATCCTTCAATACTTATTCTTGATGAACCGACTGCATCATTAGACCCCATTTCAAGCAGTTTGTTAAAAAATAAAATAGTAAAACAAAACTCAAGCGGAAAATCAATAATATTAACTTCCCATAATATGAGCGAAATTGAAGAACTTGCTTCTAACATAGTTTTCCTTCTTGAAGGGAGAATCTATTTTAACGGTTTAGTATCGGAATTGAAAAGGATAAGCAACGAAGATAAACTGGAAAGAGCCGTTGCATCAATTATGAAAGAGAATAAGAATTGAGCTTGACTTATAAAATAGCAAAATACCAGGCAAAGGATGTTTTAAGATCGCGATGGTTAATAGGGTTTACTTTCTTTCTCGGGGTAATTTCCTCCGGACTATTTTATTTTACAGCGGATACAGAAAAAGTAATTGTTAGTCTTATTAATATTGTATTTACTATTGTTCCGTTAATTGGGGCAATATTTGGGGCTTTGTATTATTATAACTCCAAAGAATACATAATATTTCTTTTATCGCAACCCCTTAAAAGAAAACAAATTTTTCTCGGACTATATTCGGGGATCGTATTTCCTCTTTCACTCAGTCTTGTATCTGGTTTGGGTTTGCCGGTGGTTTTATTTATAGTACGGGGAAGTTTTGACTACCTGGTTTCATTAATTGTTTTGATTGGTTTGGGAGCGGTTCTGCTTTCGGTTTTTATCGGTATATCTCTTTTCCTCTCAATTTTAAATGACGATAAAGCAAAAGGGCTTGGATTCACTCTGCTTCTTTGGTTATTGTTTTCATTTATTTATGATGGGATTGTGTTGCTTATTTTAACCGCTTTTTCGGAGTATCCCCTTGAAGTTTTATCCATTGTTCTAAGTATGCTGAATCCAATAGACCTTGCAAGAATAATAGTTTTGTTGAATATGGATATATCGGTTCTTATGGGTTATACCGGTGCAATATTCCAGAAGTTTTTCGGAAGTTTTTGGGGGATGGCATTAACAACAACAGCACTATTTGTCTGGATCATTGTTCCATTAATTCTAACAAAGATTTTTTTTGCTAAGAAAGATTTTTAATACTTTACCTTAATTGTTGTGGTCTTTTATCAGACTTCTTAAAATTCTCAAATTTTCTAAATCCTCAAGCTGTTCTTTCCCTTTCGGAGTTTCAAGTATTTTGGGAATATTTTTTAATCTTTCATCGTTCATTATGTTTGAGAAACCCTGCAGTCCGATAAAACCATTTCCGATATGGTCATGCCTGTCAACGCGGCTTCCGCACGGCTTTTTACTGTCGTTAAGATGAAAACATTGTAAGCGTTCAAGACCAATTATATTGTCGAACTCCTTTATAACAGAATCATACTTTTGGGCATCTTTAATATCATATCCTGCTGCAAAGATATGTGCTGTGTCGATACAAACACTTATTCTATCTTTATCTTCAACAAGGTCAATGATTTTTTTTATGTGTTCAAAAGAGTAACCGATTGCAGTTCCCTGACCAGCCGTCATTTCGAGCATACTGCTTACCCCAGAGTTTCTTGTTAATGAGTGAACTTCGTTGAGCGATTCCGCAATAAGTTTAATGCCGTATTCTTCACCATTACCGCCGTGTGAACCGGGATGAAAGTTCAGATATCGAATACCGAGTTTTTTACAATTTTCGATTTCTTCTATAAATGCAGTTCTTGATTTTTGCAGGTTTTCTTTGTCGGAGGCGCATAAATTAATTAAATATGAATCGTGTGATACAATGAATTTTATAGCGGATTGGTGTAATCTACTTTTAAATAAATCGGCTTCGGTATCAGTAATCGGTTTTCCTACCCACCTGTTATTATTTTTTGTAAATATCTGTACAGCAGAAAAACCGAGTTTATCGGCAAGTAGAATTGCAGAAGCTACGCCGCCTTGAATTGATGTGTGTGCACCGAGAAGTTGTTCCATTAATCGGATTCTAAATACGGAGAATTTCTTTGATTGAGTCAGCTACATTCAATCTTTGGATTCCGAGAAGCTGAAGTTTGTCTGTGTTCATAGAAACATCATAAACTGCAGGGTAGCTGCGTAAATCTTTCATTGAAATCGGAACAATCAACTTGGGATCAAAACCGCCGATTTCGCAAAGCATCCTTCCGATTTGTACTCGCGATAATTTTTCAATTCCGCCGAAGTTGAGAGTCTCTCCTTTAATATCTGTCTCGCAAAGAAATCCGATTATCCGTGCTGCTTCTTTTAAAGAGAGAGGAGTTCTGATTTGATCTTTAAATAATCTTACGCGTCTTTTGTTTTTCAAGTCGATAAACATTTTATCGAAATGACATAAACGATGGCTTAAACCGAAACCGTAAAGCAATGCTGTCCTTAAAATGATGAAGTTATCAAAGGTGTTCCGGATTTTAATTTCACCCATAAGTTTAGTTTCGGCATAAAGAGAAAGCGGGGCAATTTTTGCATCTTCTTTGAGCATTGTGCCGCGGTAACCGGCATACACAAGGTCTGTTGATAAATAAATTAATTTGGAATCATACCGGGAACAAAGTTTTGCAATATTTTCGGTTGCTCTTACGTTTGTATCGTAAATTAATTTATCACCGAAACGATTTGCTTTTTCCTGGTTTGAAATTGCTGCTGCATGAACTACTATTTGCGGTTGGAATTCCTTGAATACCTTTTCAATTTGTTCATGTGACTGAATATCGATTTTCTTGCTGTCGTAGTTTTTAGAGTTACCTGTCGTAAAGTGATAAAGTGTTAATATTTGGTGCTTTTTTGATAGCTCGATATTCAAGTACTGCCCGAGAAGTCCGTTGCCACCGGTGATTAATACTCTTAAGGAAGGCATATTTTACCTAAAATGGTTTCTTTGGCAGCACCGGTTACAGAAGTAATGTTTGCAGAATTGCCTGCAATTGTTTCATTCGCTAATACTGCGAAACAAATAGCTTCTTTTGCATCTGCTGAAATACCGAGTTCTTCAACGTTTTTGATTTTTACTTTCTCTCCGAAATATTTTTGTAACGAATTAATAATGGCTTTATTCTTAGAACCACCGCCACTCAAAAATAATTCCTTTATTTTACAATTGCTTTTTAT
The DNA here is from genome assembly GCA_036795455.1 of Ignavibacteriaceae bacterium. GTDB lineage: Bacteria > Bacteroidota > Ignavibacteria > Ignavibacteriales > Ignavibacteriaceae > DAIRET01. Next base: position 14,324 of record DAIRET010000018.1, on the reverse strand, counting down.
AAACGAAGAATAATTAACCCAGACTGAATAAGCCGTATAATCGGTTATTGTTGCAATTAAGTCTTCCTTGGGTACATCCGGGAATTTTTCAATTAACGGCTCAAGAAAATTCATATCGAAGTATTCTCTGCCGGAAGATTTTGGCGGAACTTTCTTAATAAGTTCATCTTTTTCGAAAATCATTCTTAGCAGTTCTTCGTTGATTTTACCTGAAAGAGCAATCTCTCCATCTTTATCATACTCTTTATTGTAAAACTTTTTTACAAGATAGTCTATCAGCATATTTCCCGGGCCAGTATCAAAAGCGATAACGTCTTTTGTTTTACAGTTCTTTTTCAATATTGTGATATTTGAAATCCCGCCTATGTTTAATAATGCTCTATTTACTTTTTTAGAAGTATACATTATAAAATCGAAGTAGGGGACAAGCGGTGCACCTTCTCCACCGAGAGCAACATCGGCAACACGAAAATCGCCGACGGTTGTAATTCCCGTTAGTTTTGCAAGAACCGAGGGATCGCCTATTTGTAAAGTTGATGCGGTACTGTATTCGAATTGCTCATCCTTTTTAGGCAGGTGGTGAATTGTTTGTCCGTGCGAGCCGATTAAATCAATTTTTGATAACGGGAATTCTATTCTTCTGCATAGTTCTTTAATTGCATCGGCATAAACGCGTGAGATAAGGAAATTCAACTTACAAATGTCGGTTACATTTCCGGCATTTGTAACGGCATTGGAAAGAATCATCTCTTTCATTCCGTCCGGGAACGGGTATGTAAAGAAACCGATGTCCTTCAGTTTTGTTTTTCTGCCGCTGTTTCTAATTTCAAGAATTGCAACATCAACACCGTCAAGGGAAGTACCGGACATTAGTCCGGCAACAATTCTTTTTTTCTTTTTATTAAGCTGTAATAGTTTTTTGATACTCATAATTATTTACTAACCGGTTTTTGAAAAAATGGCAGAATGATTTTCCTCATTCCGAAATTTCCAACCTGGTTTACCCGTTATTCTTTTATTAGGTAAGTCTTGAAAATTAGACTTCCATTATCTCTTTTTCTTTATGCTTTAGAATATCATCAACTAAGGCGATGTGCTCGTTCGTAATTTTTTGAATATTAGCTTCTCCCTTTTTCAGGTCATCTTCCGTAATAGTTTTATCTTTTTCAGATTTTTTTAAATGTTCATTCCCATCACGGCGGATATTTCTTATAGCAACTTTTGTATCCTCGCCAATCTTTTTCGTTAGTTTAACAAGGTCTTTTCTTCGTTCTTCCGTTAAAGGAGGAATAGGAACTTTTATATTTGTTCCGTCACTCATCGGGTTTAATCCAAGGTCTGCCGTCATTATTGCTTTTTCAATAGCCTGGATAGAAGACTTGTCCCATGGAGTAATAGCAAGTGTATGCACATCAAGTACGGTTACATTTCCAACCTGTTTCAAGGGGGTTGGTGTACCGTAGTAATCGACTTTGATACCGTCAAGAAGGGCGGTAGTAGCTTTGCCGGTGCGTATTTTTACAAGTTCACCTCTAAGTGCTTCAAGTGATTTATCCATCCTTGATTTAACATCTTTAATAATAGTTTCCATAAATTCTCTCAAGATTATTAAAAAGTAACATCAAAATATAAAATTGATGTCAATCTTTTACAACAGTACCGATATTTTCACCTTTTACTACAGCCAATAGATTTCCCGGGATATCCATATTAAAGACTATCATGGGAAGACTATTTTCCTGGCAAAGGCTAACGGCTGTAAGGTCCATTACACGGAGGTTTTTCTGTAAAATATCGTAATAACTGATATTCTGGAATTTTGTTGCATTCGGATTTTTTTCCGGGTCGGCATCAAAAATACCGTCAACCCTGGTTCCTTTAATAATAACATCGGCATTAATTTCGACAGCTCTTAAAGAAGCGGCTGTATCCGTGCTGAAATAAGGATGCCCGGTTCCGGCTCCGAAAATCACAACGCGTCCTTTTTCAAGGTGTCTTATTGCTCTGCGTCTGATAAAAGGTTCGGCAATTTCTTCCATCTGAATAGCGCTCATCAACCGCGAGAAAACTCCCTTTTTCTCAATTGCATTTTGAAGGGCAAGTGAATTTATCATGGTTGCAAGCATACCCATAAGGTCGCCTGTAACTCTTTCGATACCCTGGTCTGTTGCATTCAGCCCGCGGAAGATATTTCCGCCTCCGATTACAATACCGATTTCGGCACCGGCTTCGTGAACCTGTTTTATTTCATCGGAAAAAAAATCTAATACCTGCGGGTCAATCCCGAAGCCTTTGTTTCCCATAAGAGATTCGCCGCTAAGTTTCAGTAGTATTCTTTTGTATTTCAATTTACTCATGTTGTTCCCGTAAAATTAAAAAAAAAGGTCTTAATAAATTTAAGACCTTTTTAAGAATTATTTTTTTTCATCCCCGAGGTGAAACCTTAGGAATGTCTTTATTCTTGTGTTTGTCGAATTCGTTTTATTGAATTCACTTACTAAATCGCCTACCGATTTAGCGTTATCTTTGATATACGCTTGCTCGGAGAGGCAATTTTCCTGGTAGTATTTAGCCAGTTTCCCCTGTGCAATTTTGTCAAGAATCTGCTCCGGTTTTCCTTCCTTCCGGGCGATTTCTTTATAAATATCTATCTCTTTTTCGATTAAGTCTTTCGGAACTTCATCACGATAAACGGAAATCGGTCTCATAGCAGCAACCTGCATTGCGATATCTTTTGCGATAACACCGAAGTCTTGATGCTTCTCGGAAACTAATTCGTCGAATACAACTAAAACTCCCAGTTTCGAGCCCGGGTGAATATATTCAACAATAAAGCCGTTTTCGTTAGTTATATAATCAAGACGAGAAACAACGATTTTTTCGCCTATCTTTCCAACAAGTTCATCGAAGTCCGATTGAATTTCTTTATTTTCAAATAATGCTTCTGTTGTGTTCAGTTTTTTTGAATAAACGTTATCGAGAACTTTATTCGCAAAAGCTATAAATACATCTGATTTAGCAACGAAGTCGGTTTCGCAGTTTACTTCTACAATAGCCGCAGCACGGTTGTCGGCGGATAATTTAGTAAGTACAATTCCTTCGTTAGCGGATTTATCTGCTCTTTTTGCAGCAACAGCAGCACCTTTTTTTCTCAAGATTTCGACTGCTTTTTCAAAATCACCATTTGATTCGGTAAGTGCTTTTTTGCAGTCCATCATTCCTGCGCCTGTTTTTTGTCTTAACTCATTAACTTGAGCAGCAGTAATAGCCATATTAATACCTCAATATATTTTAGTTAGAATCTGTTTTTTCAGTTGACTCGGTTATTTTTGCAACTCTTTCCGGTTCGGCAGCAGCTTCAGCTTTCATTTCTGTTGCTTTGGCGTTGCCCATAATAACAGCTTCGGAAAGAACTTTTGTAATTAATTCAATCGATTTTACTGCGTCGTCGTTAGCGGCAATTACATAGTCGATTGGATCCGGGTCGCAATTTGTATCCACGAGAGCAAAAACCGGGATATTCAGTCTTTTAGCTTCCATAACAGCGATATCTTCTTTTTTAATATCAACTATGAAAATAGCTCCCGGAAGTTTGTTCATATTTTCAATACCTTCAAGAACTTTTTTCAGTTTGTCGCGTTCGCGTGAAAGGAAGAGACGTTCTTTTTTTGTGATTTTATCGAATGTCCCGTCGTTTTCTTGTTTTTCTATATTATGTAATCTTTTTACGCTTTTTCTAATAGTAGAAAAATTTGTGAGCATTCCGCCGAGCCATCTTTCGGTTACCCAGTACTGGTCGCTGCGTCTTGCTTCCGATTCAATTATGTTTTTAGCCTGCTTTTTTGTACCAACAAAAAGGACTTTTTTCCCTTCTGCAACAATATTTGCAAGAGCTTCGGCAGCATTATGAATGAAATTTTGAGTTTTGCGTAAATCAATAATGTGGATGCCGTTTTTTTCCATGAAAATGTAAGGTTTCATTTTCGGGTTCCAACGGCGTGTGAGATGCCCGAAATGGGCACCGGCTTCGATTAACTGTGTTAAATCTACTTTTTTCATTTTATTCCTGTTCTACTTCTACTTTCATCATTTTTGCAATTAATCCCATTTTTTTGCGGGACACAGGTTGCAAATCAGAAAGTATGAATGATTAATAAATAAGTTAATTAAAATTAAAAAATTATCTCTTCGAAAATTGGAATCTTTTTCTTGCTTTCGGTCTTCCGTATTTCTTTCTTTCAACCATTCTCGGGTCTCTTGTTAAAAGTCCGACAACTTTCAACTTAGAACGAAATTCAGGATCCACAGCAAGAAGCGCCCGTGCAATACCAAGCCGGATAGCTTGAGCCTGACCCGTTGTACCGCCGCCGACTACATTTGCAAATACATCGTATTTGCCTTCGGTTTCGGTTACACGTAAAGGCATAAGAATATCATCCTGGCTTGTAGGTTGAGGGAAAGCCGAGTTTAAAACTTTTCCATTAACTGAAAAATTCCCGCTTCCGTTTCTCAAAATAATTCTTGCAACAGAGGTTTTTCTTCTTCCTATAAAAATTTGTTCGGTCATTTTTTCTCCATTAAACACTTAATACTTCAGGTTTCTGGGCGGTGTGCGGATGTTCCGAACCGCGGTATACCTTCAGCTTCTTTACTAATTTTCTTCCTAATCTATTTTTAGGAAGCATACCGTTAACTGCGTGTTGAATAACAAATTCCGGGTTCTTTTTAATCATTTCGGAATATGCTCTTATTTTTAATCCACCCGGATACATTGAATGGTGGATGTATTCTTTTAACAATTCTCTTTTGCCTGTCAATTTCACTTTTTCGGCATTAATTACAATAACAAAATCGCCGGTGTCGGTATTCGGAGTAAAAGTAGGTTTTTCCTTACCTCTAATTACACGCGCAACTTTAGAAGCCAATCTTCCCAGAACCTGGTCCGATGCGTCTACTACATACCATTTTTTGTCAGCGTCTTCGCTCTTAATAAATCTTGTCAGTTTTTCCTGCTTCACTTAATTACCTCCGGAAACAAATTTTTTATAAAAGGATACAAAAATAGGCTCAAATCTGTCAAAAGTCAACATTTTTACTGTTAAATTTTTAATCATTTTAGTGATTTTTGTCCATATTCATCATTGGCATGTTGATTTTTTGATAATTTTGCGGGATTTCGAACTCTTTTGCTGAAACCGGCGTCTTTTTGATTGATGCAATTTCAACCTTCGATTCAACGTTTCCGCTTTCGTCCTTGATGATAATCAGCATCGGAAATCCTTTCATAAGGTCTTTATACTTACCGAAATTTTTGTTCCCCGATTCATCTCCCATCATTCCGAAATCCTGGAAAAAAAGGAACGGGATATCAGTATCGGCTACCCACATCTCCACTTCCTGTCCTTCTTCTTTAACAATATACTCATAACAATCATAACCGTTGATTGTTTTCTTGTTACCTGTTTTTTTTATGTCAACATCTGCTTCTTCGGTTGATTCTTCATCTTCCATATCATCCATGGAATCAAACTGGAATTCCATATACATCTGCTGCTGATGAATTACAGTAACCATCTTCTTCCCCTCGTTATCGAATATTATATCAACGGTTCCTTCTTCAGTTTCCGAAACTAACTTTGCAAGTTTTCCTTTAACTTTCATTACAAGTTCGTTTGATTCTTCAGCGGTGATAATCATAGTCAGTTCGCCTTCAAAATCTTTTTGAGCGAGCGAATTAACCGGGAATAATGTAATTAGTAAAAAAGATAACGATAAAAGAGCAATGAAATTTTTCATTTTATTTCCTTTCTGTTTAGTTAAAAAAATCTGCTGCCAAATTTAAATGTTTTTATCATCCCGAAAAATACTGGCTGGTATTCTCTGAATGCATCCATTCCATGTACAATCAGTTTAACCGAATAATCTTCATCGTCACCGGTTCTAATATATACAATCTGCGTAACCTGGTTTTCAAGCTCTTCAGGGTCGTTATAATACATATCATACTTATCCGTTTTTATTGTGTATTTATACCTGGAAGGATTAAAAAGGTATTTTTCATTTACTTCAATGTGAACATACGGCGGGGTTTTGTCCCCTATAGCCGGTCCTAAAAAAGTAACTCCGTCAAGTTTATTCTTAACATTTTGATCTAAAAAAGACCAGCCGAGCGGATATTTAATTCTAACATTCAAAGTGCTTTCTTTATAGATTTGCTTCAAGCTTGTAGTATCCGACCTCGGGAAAAATGCTGTTACTTTCTCTTTTTCCGGGGAAGGAGTCGATTCATCAATACTTTTTTCTTCAGCGGTTCTTTCCTCTGCCAGCTCTTCTTTTACTTCGTAAGTCTCCGATTTTGAATAATCAATCTCACGAATCTGTATATAATTAAATCCGGCGGACTCAAACTTAGCCGGTAATTCAAGTATGAAATATGACCCGAACAGTATCAAAATATGAATTACAACCGAAGCTGCAAAACCCGGTAGATTGCTTTCGGAATTAATTACTACTTTATTTATGGTTACACTCATTATAAATGATTCAAATACTAAACCCAAAATAGTAATTTGAACAGAAACTTAAGGTGATAAAACCAATAATACCCTGCAGTATGGCTTATTTTTAATTTCAAAACCATAGGGGATTAATATTGTTACTTGATGAAGCGCCCGTTTTCCTTATTTTTGTAACATGATTTTAAGATTTTTATATGTTTTCTTGTTGTTCTCCGCACTACTGTTTTCTCAGCAAGGCGATTTAAACAACCGTTTTATGCTCGGAAAAAGTTACGAGCAAGCGGGTGATTTGCAAAAAGCGAAATCTATTTACGAAGATATTTATAAAACCCAGCCTCAAAACCACCAGTTTTTCCATTCACTGAATGATATTTACATCAGGTTGAAAGAATATGAGCAATCTATTTCCTTATTACAGGAAAGAATAAAAAGTTCACCGAACGATATTAGTATGTACGGACAGCTCGGAATTTCTTACTTCCTATCCGGCAATGAAACGAAAGCCTTTAGCACGTGGGATGAGGCGTTATCAACACTCCCTAAAAACGAAAGCTATTATAGGGTGATTTCCAATTATGCCATAAACGTGCGGGCATTTGATAAAGCGATAGATTATCTTCAAAGGGGGAAAAAAATCTCTGCAGATCCGAAGTTCTTAGCTTTTGACCTCGCTAATCTTTACTCTATTACGATGCGGTATGGATCAGCGGCTGAAGAATACTGTTTTATTCTTGATGCCGATCCGCAGCAGGTATATAATATAGAAGGAAGAATTTCAAGTTTTCTTGATAAACCGGATGCATTAAAATCATTTATAAATGCGTTTGAGAAAAAGAACCCGGAACGGAATTTAACGTATGCTCACCTGCTTTCAAATCTTTACCTTGAAAACAACCAGTACCCGGAAGCATTTGAATTAACAAAAATTATTGATGAGAAACAGAATAGGCAGGGGGGCGAATTATTTAACTATGCTCAAAAAGTGTATAACCGGGGGAATTTTGAATTTGCCCTGGCTGCATATAGCTATATAAGTAAAAGTTATCCATCGTCTCCATTAGCATCGAATGTTAAGCTCGGGTATGCACGCACAATGGAATCGGTGCTTCAGAAGAAATTTATTGAAGCTAACGAAACATGGAAACCGATTTTTATACCGCTGCCGGTTGATAGAAATGCTTATGAAGAGCTAATCGGAATATATAATGATGTTGTGAAAATATACCCGCACAGCGAAAGCGCAATTGAATCTAATTTCAGAATCGGAAGCATCTACTTTCAAAAACTGGATGACAGCAAAACGGCGGAAGAGTATTTGAGTAAAATTGCGAAGGATTTCCCGTTGTCGGGTTTCTATTTCGCTGCATCGGAACAACTCGGTAGAATTTATACAATTAATGGTGAATTAGATAAAGCGGGTGAAATGTTCAAAGGAGTGATTAATTCAGGCAGAGCTTCAACCGTTCAGAAGAACTCGGCAAACCTGAATCTTGCCAACTTATATTTTTATAAAGGCGAGTTTGAAAATGCAAAAAATACTTTACAGCCAATCATGGATGATTTGAGGGATAACTCTGCCAACGATGCACTTGAATTATCCTTTTTGTTGAATTACTCATTCGGGGATTCACTTTCACTCCTTCAAGTTGCCCGTGCAGAGTTGTTGGTCATTCAATCAAAATATGAAGAAGCGCTTCTGATATTTAATGAAACATCCGCTAAAAAAGAGGCGTTTGTTATTAAAAATTACTCTGATTTTAGAATCGCCGAAATAGAAACCGCTCTCGGCAATTATGCGAAGGCAATTGAAATTCTCATTGAAATTGAAAAACAGGAATTAAACATAACCGCCGATAGAGCATTGTTTTTTGCAGGACGAATCTACGAGTTCGGGCTAAAAAAGTATGACATGGCGGTTATTACATATGAAAATCTTCTTGCAAAATATCCGAACTCGTTATATCTTGACGAAGCAAGAGAAAAAATTATCAAGTTGAAAAAAATACAAGGTTAAGTTTTATGGCTAAAAAAAACAACAATAAAAACATTAAATGTTCATTTTGCGGGCGCGATAGCAGCGAAGTAGGGAGCCTTGTTGCCGGTCCAGATGTGTATATATGCGATGCTTGTATAACAAGCAGCGTCGATATTTTAAAACACAATCTAAGTGCAATCAGTAACCAGCGTTCGCGAAAACAACAGTTTATTTCTCCTGAACTGATAAAAAAAACTCTTGATGAATTTGTTATCGGTCAGGATAGGGCAAAGAAAATTCTTTCCGTAGCGGTTTATAATCACTATAAAAGAATAAACTCGAAGGACAAATTCTTTGAGCTTGACGATGTTGAAATCGAAAAAAGCAACATCCTTCTAATCGGTAAAACAGGTGTTGGTAAAACATTACTCGCTCAAACTCTTGCAAAAATTCTTGAGGTCCCTTTTGCAATTGCAGATGCAACTACAATTACAGAAGCCGGTTATGTAGGTGATGATGTTGAAACAGTTCTTGTTCACTTGCTGCAGGCATCCGATTATAATGTGGAACGTGCTCAAAAAGGAATTGTTTATATTGATGAAATTGATAAAATCTCACGTAAAAGCGAAAGCACTTCGATAACAAGGGATGTTTCGGGGGAAGGTGTGCAACAGGCATTATTAAAAATCCTTGAAGGGACAATAGCCGGCGTTCCGCCTAAAGGAGGCAGGAAGCACCCGGAACAAAGCCTTATCAATATTAATACAAAAAATATTCTATTTATAGTCGGCGGAGCATTTGAAGGTATTGAAAAAATAATCGCATCAAGAATAAATAAAAGCAAAATCGGTTTTGGTGCCGACCTGGCAGACAGCAAAAGGTTTTCGGATGATGAATTGATTTCTATGGTAAGACCGGAAGACCTTCTCCGTTTCGGTTTGATTCCCGAACTCATCGGACGAATCCCTGTAATTGCACCGCTTCATTCGCTTGACGAAGAAGCATTGAAGAGTATTCTTCTTCAACCTAAAAACGCCATACTGAAACAGTATAAAAAGCTTTTTGCTATGGAAGGTGTTGAACTTGAATTCGATCCGTTTGCAATTGATGGAATAGTAAAGAAAGCTATCGAGCGGAAAACCGGTGCAAGAGCACTCCGTTCAATCCTTGAAGATTTTATGATCGATATTATGTTCGAGCTTCCTTCAAAAGAAAACGTTGTTAAGTGCATTATTACAGGCGACACAGTGAATAACAATGCGCAGCCGATTTATATCGAAGCAGACAGAAAATCGGCGTAAAAGTTATTTAAAGTATGTTAAGATTTTTTCTGCTGATAATCCCGCTTTTGCTTTTAAATGTTTCCTATTCCCAGGATAAGATACTTATCTATATGGATTTGAAACAGACCGACCACTTAAAAGCATACGGAGTTACATTCCACGCTCTTGAGAAAAGTTTGAAAGCGGATTGGCTTCTTAACTACCGCGGAGGCTCTTTTATGATTGATGCTTCCGACGAAGTTATACGGGATTGCAGAATCAACGGTGTAGCTTTTGAAGTAGTACCGGGACAGCAGGTAATCGATATTTATTCTTTTGTTCAAAGTGAAGACCAAAACATGGAAGTCGTTCGCCTTGAAAAAGCACCCAAAGTAGCGGTTTATGTTCCGCCCGGTTTCCATCCATGGGATGATGCAGTAACCATGGCGCTTGAGTATGCGAGTATTCCTTACGAAAAAATATGGAATGAAGAAATTTTGCGGGGCGACTTAGAAAAATACGATTGGCTTCATCTTCACCATGAAGATTTTACCGGGCAGTACGGAAAATTTTATGCTTCCTATGCGAATGCTCAATGGTACATTGACCAGCAGATGAGATACGAGAACGATGCAAAAAGACTTGGCTTCAGAAAAGTATCCGAACTAATGAGAGCAGTTGCTTTAACAATGAAAGAGCAGATCGGGAAAGGAATGTTCCTGTTTGCGATGTGTTCTGCAACTGATTCTTACGATATTGCACTTGCCGCTCATAATGTTGATATTTGCGAACGGATGTTCGACGGGGACGCTACCGACACTGATGCTCAATCTAAACTTGATTTTTCCAATACCCTCGCTTTTGAAAATTTCAAACTTGAAATGAACCCGATGGTTTATGAGTATAGTGATATTGATATTCAAGTGAATGAGATTGGACCGCAGGAAAACGATTACTTTACGCTGTTTGATTTCTCGGCAAAATATGACCCGGTTCCGACGATGCTTACACAGTGCCATGTAAATGTTGTTAAAGGTTTCATGGGACAAACTACAATGTTCAGGAAAGAGTTGATTAAAAAGTCCGTGATTATTCTCGGTGAAAGACACGGTACAGACCAGGTTCGATACATACACGGAAATTTCGGAAGAGGAACTTTTACTTTTTACGGCGGACATGACCCTGAAGATTATCAGCACCTTGTGGGCGACCCGCCAACCGAATTAAGTCTTTATAAAAATTCTCCCGGTTACAGGCTGATACTAAACAACATCCTTTTCCCCGCTGCAAAAAAGAAGAAGCAGAAAACTTGAATCTGTTGCTACTTTAAGTTTAAAAAAGGTTATCCGCATTAAAAGCGGATAACCAATTATTTAAAAGAAACAGAAAATTAATTATCGGAATGAAACCCGATTCGGTTCCCTTCGGAATCGCTTACAAGGATGAAGCTTCCTTTACCTTCAGCTTCTATTTTGGTTTTACCCCAGATTATTTTTCCGCCGAGTTTTTCAACTTTTGATAATGTTTTATCAAGGTTATCGGAATTGAAATAGATAACAACTCCCTGTTCGGAAGGGAGAAACCCCGGAGCAGTACTAATTGAACCTGTTTTACCCGGGAAGAAAGCCATTTTTTCTTCGCCGCAGATGCACTTCTCTAATTCAATTCCGAATAGTGATTGATAAAAACTAACCGCGCGTTCAAAATCGGAAGCAATGATTTCAAACCATTTTACAGTATAAGACATGTATTCTCCTTTAAAATTAATTATTATTGACGGAGCAAATTTATGGTTAACGGAAAAGGAAAAATTGTAAAAATGCGTCTTTTATAGAAATGTAAAATAGTCCGAATAAGCCGGGTAAGTTTTGAAATACTCTTTTGGTGTAAAACCGGAGAGTGATTTGAAGTCATTAATAAAATGTGCCTGGTCGGAGAAGCCGCATTCGTATGCTAATTCGGTTAAGCTCACATGAGGTTTCCGGTTGCGTAGGGCAAATACTTTTTGAAACCGCAAAACCCTTGCGAAGTTTTTAGGGGCTAAACCGACTTCAGAAAGGAATACGCGTTCCATTTGGCGCTTGCTTAGATTTAGAATTTCAGCAAGCGTATCGATACGCATGTTTTTATCGATTCTCGATAACTGGTTTATTCCCTCTACTATTCTCTTATTTAACACTTTCCCGGTTTTTTTAATCCTCGTTTTCAAGAAACTCTCAACAAAAATAAAACGGGCAGAATCGGTTTTTGCCTCTGATAGTTTATCATACAAAGTGCTTGTTTCGCTGCCGAAGACAGATTCTGCATCTACATAACTACCTGAGAAGTAGTATGCGGAATCACCAAGAATTAATCCTGCTGCTTCCGGTCGCAACATTGCAGATATCAACCCGGAGTAACAAGAGGGGAAAATTTCAGTACGGCTTGTTCTTTGTCCTGCAACAACTCCATAAGATTTCGAGTTTTTTCTTTTATTGGAATTAACATCTCCATAATAAAAAACCAACTCAATACAACCAGTCGGTAGAATAATATTGCAATTTTGTTCTTCAGAACAGGATGAACTGTTGAGCAGCCAAAAACACTTGACGAAACTCGATAACGGTTCTTCCGGTGTATAGTAACTGTAATTCATAAATTATTTTTTTTAACCCAACAAATTTACATACAAACATGGCAAATAATTGGAAAAATGCGACATGAACATTTCACATTGGATGGAAACCGGTTAAAGCAGGTAATTTCTGCTTTCCGTAATCTCTAACTTTTCGCTAACTTTTAAGTGCAAAAATTCTAAATAAAGTGAAGTGCGATTATGAAATCATTTTTATTATTAATTCTTCTATGTGGAGTTATGACTGCTCAAGACCAAAACATTCCTTCTTATTACGAAAAAGATGAAAACCTTTCCATCAAATTGAAGCAGCTTGTCCAGCAGCTTGAACTCGATAAAGATTTTGATGTAGGCGAGGATGGGATAGAACAAATATCGCTTGCAGTAATTAAAATCGAAAAAGAGAAGGCATACTTTGCGGGAGTGAACCCGGAAAATTTTATTTACCCGGCATCGGTTTACAAAATGTACGTAGCAGCAGAAATACTAAACCAGGTATCACAAGAAAAATATTCTCTTTATGATGAGTATGTCGTTAAATCTCCCAACGATGTGGATAGAAGCAAAGAAATTAAATCCGACCCGCGCCCGCTTTTAAGGGATGGTGATACGGTAACGATAAACTATCTTTTAGATTTGATGATTACAAGAAGCGATAACAGTGCTGCCAACTGTTTAATAGATAAAGCGGGGAGGGAAAATATCAACAAGTTGATGCACGCTTATAATTGGAATGGAAGCGAAGTTACGCGTAAGTTCTTGAGTAGAAAATTTGAAGACCCCGGTTATGAAAAAATAAAAGGAACCGAAACATGTGCTCTTCATGCTGCCGATTTCATGTACCTGGTTTATAGAGATGAACTTGTAAATCCATGGGTAAGCAAGCAGATGAAAACATTGTTAGGGCGACAGTTGGATAAATCCAAATTAGCGTCCGGTTTACCGGGTAATACGATGTTCTACCACAAAACTGGATGGTATTCTTACTGGAATAATGACGTTGGGATAATAGATGATGGAGAAGTGCAATATATAATTTCCTGTTTTATTCCTTTGCGTGAAGAATTTGCATTGCCGAAGTTCAAAAAATTAGCGGAGGGGATACATGAGCTTATTAAAAGCGGTAATTAACACTTAGTTTTATTATTAATAAAAAAACTAAGTACATTGAAAAATGATGAGAATTGTTGGTGGAAGATGAAATCAAGTAGTCAAAAGAAAATCATTGAGAAAAGTGAAATTAATTATGATTACAAAACGATAGTGGTTACTAAAAGTCGGTTAGAAAAAGGGTTGCTCGCAATACCGAAGACATTTAGCAAATATTTACCCCGATTAAACCGAAAAATAAGTATGTATTTGGATGATTCTCAAAAACTGCATGTAAAAAATTTTAGTTCATTTTATAGCTCTACGAATGAAAACAGAATTGGGGGATTAAGAACATGGTTTGATGAAAACCAAATTAAAGAAGGGGATGAGTTAGTTTTACAAATATTAGATAAAGAAAAATTTGTTTATAGATTAGTAAAAGAAGGAGAATTCATTGGAAGAACCAGGAAAATCCAGGCTGATTTTGATAGTTCTAAAAATGAGAGAATAGCACTTGAGAAAATAAAGCAATTATCAAGTCTGACTCAAATAAGAAAAGATGAAATCGTCTTTAATGAGTTTTTAAGATTGGCAAATTATTCTAATGATGAGCTACGTAAAAGAACAAAAACTCATATTGGAGCAAATAAGGAAAAAACCCCGTCAAATATCAGAACCCTTTTGGGTAATATTTACAAAGGATACTGTCAAATCTGTTCATTTACCTTTTCCAAAATAGACAACTCTCCATACTTTGAACTTCATCATATAGAACCAAATTCCGGGCACCATCTTAAAAATCTGGTTTTAGTATGTGCAAATTGTCACCGACAATTTGAATATGCGAAAGTAATAAAGAAATT
>DAIRET010000017.1:0-27536 GCA_036795455.1 Ignavibacteriaceae bacterium | reverse complement strand
GAAGCAGAGATATTTGCAACTCCCTGCCCGATTATTTCTTTATTTGAATTGTGCCGTGAAAAAGTAAGAGCATCCAGAACAACACATGTTTTAAGTGTATCGATAGAAAGTAAAACACCAAGAGTAAATACAGGTACTATAACCTCGGACAGTTTTGAAAAATCTATTTGTGTAAAAAGTCCCAAATGATTTCCAATCAAAGCTGTTACATCACTTACTGATGCGGAAATTTTTCCAATAACCATCGAATTTCCATCAAGAGTCAACAAGTTTTCATTAAATATTGATAAGACAAAATAACATCCGATTCCGGTAATGAGTGAAAGTATTGCCGCCGGTATAGTTTTAATAATCTTCGAGATGAAAAGCATTGTTAAAATAGTTACGGCTCCAATAATAATGCTGTCATAGTTCCATACTGAAACTGTAGTCAATGCATCCCAGAAAGAAGTTTTTGCCGGTACACCTAAAAACTTTGGCAGTTGCCCGATAAAAATCAATATACCTACACCGCTTAAATAACCTGCAACAACCGGGTAAGGAATATACTTAATAAATCTACCACCTCCTGCTAATCCGGCAATCAGTTGAAAAACGCCTGCAAGCAAAGCGACAAGAGTAATGTAAATCGGAATGAGTTGTATTTCGACGCTCCCTTTACTAACCATTTCACCAACAAAAACAGAGAGCACTGCTGCGGCAGGGGCACACGGAGCCGTTACAAGACGGCGGGTTCCTCCGACAAACGGGGCGACAAGTCCGAGCATTATTGTCCCGATAATTCCTCCGAGTGCTGCCTGCCCTGAAAACTCTGGACCGAGCGGGGCATATATAATCAGTCCGAATGCAATTGCGGAAGGAAGAGCGACAAGCATCGAAGCAGTTCCACCAAATAAATCACCGATAATCCCAGATTTTTGTTTGTTGACCTGAACTTTTTGCGATACTTCTTGTTGCGAAGAAAGATTATCTTTTGTCATTTCAGTAAATCCGATAATTAATCTATTAGTTTAATAGTCAGTGCAAAGATCGGCAATAACCGATTATAGCTATCACCGGTCTGATTTTGTTAAAATATATTTTCAACCAATCCATATCAATTAATATGATACGATAGGAAATTAAATGCTTTCCATGCATTTTGATTATTCGTTCATCTGTAAAATAGTCAAATATTTTTTCTTTGCAAATAGACGGGCTAATGAAGTACACAAGATAACCGGTTGACAAAACAAAAAGGGAACCCCGTTACAGGTATTCCCTTTTGTTTTAAGCGAATGTGATTTTTTTTATTTGATTAGAAGCATCTTTCTTGTTTGTGTTATTTCACCCGTTTCGAGACGGTAAAAATAGGTTCCACTTGTTAGTGATGCAGCATTAAAATCAACTGAATACACTCCTGCATTGAGTTCCTTATTAACAAGAACCGCAACTTCCTGCCCGATTATATTATAAACGGAAAGTTTAACATTACTTGTTGCATTCAATCCGAATTTAATTGTTGTAGCCGGGTTGAATGGATTCGGGTAATTTTGTTCCAAAGAATATTCGTTTACAGTGAATACATCATCATTGGTCAAAGGTTCATATGTGTAAATTTCTCTTTGCTTGTAATGATAACTTCCTTCTGAATAAGCTTCGTCCAGAGCAATCGACAATTTGTTATCACTGTTATAAGTGTTAGTGGTTCTTAACCATGGTTCGTAATTCCCATTTGAATATACTTCGAACAAATACACATCAATTTTACCGAAAGAAGTATAAGTATAGACTTGCCGGGAATTGAATGTCCATGTGTTTGAATTCATATCCCAAAATGAATGTACATCCTCTGTTACATCTTCTCCATTAGCCAAATAACTTATTTGGTTGCGGTTAGTATTTTGAAAAACTGTTCCGTTTTCAAGTGTTCCCATAATAATCAAAGTTGGATTCAGCATTGAATTACGGGTGTATGTTGTTCTTAAAGTATCCTGCCATGCCGTATCTGTCCAGAATGCTTCGGTCTCGGTCTGACAGTCTTTCGGGTTAGAAGGGTTATAAATATATGTTAAACGCTTCTCATTTTTAAACTGTTGGATTTGAAAGTCGAATTTTTCTTCTATCTCCGTCAAAGGCATTCCGGCACTATTATTCGTATATGTAATTCTAACGTAGTGAATCTCTAACGGTCCCATATTCAAGTAACCATTAACTCCGATTAAGAAATTATTGGCATCATATAAATACTCCGAACGACCCGCTTGAGCCCATGTTGAAGTATTTGCATCCCACTGGTAACTGTAAACACTCAAAAACCGGAATGATGAGTCACTCATATCTAAGCTGAAATTGACAATGTTTTTGGATGTATTAACCCAAACACCGTTTGCATTGGTCTGGGAAATACCTTCCATGTTTCCAGCATCTAAATTAGTAGTGTTATATGTTCGTTTATAATCAATCCATGCACCATTATTCCAATCTTGTTCTAGTATAACTTCGTATTCTATTAGTGATAAAAACTTTCCCTGGTTTTTACGGCTGTCGCTGAATTGAAACTTGATGGATTTAGAAAATTGAGAAAGCACTTGATCTCTCAGTTCATCATTTGAAGCATAATTTGAAACTCCAAAAAGAACTAATAGTATAACAATGAGTAATTTTTTATATAGCATTTTAATCTCTTATAATATTGTGAATAATGCTAATTGCGAACACATTCCATGCCACCTGATCACCTCTTATTTTAATCTGATTTCACCGGTTAAACTGCTATTAGTCGGCATTTCCCGACAGAGCCGGGTGATTTTTGTCGTTTGAAACAGACACATAAATGACTGAATTATAATGGACAAAAAAAACGGGAACTCCGTTACCGGGTTCCCGTTTAATTCAAATAAAACTGAATACTATTTCATTAGAAGCATCTTCTTGGTTTGAATTTTTTCACCAGCTTCCAAACGGTAAATATAAGTACCGCTTGCAAGTGAGGATGCATCAAAATTGATATAATGGAATCCAGCCGGCATCTTCGTGTTTACAAGTACAGATACCTGTTGTCCCAAGCTATTGTAGACTGTCAACTTAACATTGCTTTCAACCGGTAAACCGAATTGAATTGTAGTTGACGGGTTAAACGGATTCGGGTAGTTTTGTTCTAAAACATAATCCGATGGAATACCGACTTCTACTTCAATAACTTTACTGTACTCGAATGTACCGTCGAAGTCTACTTGTTTAAGTCTATATTCATAAGAAGCGGCTGATAATCCTTTATCTGTAAAACCGTAAACGGTTTTTTCCGTGGTTGTACCTTTACCATCGATAAAGCCTGCTGCCGTCCATTCATCAACACCGTTGCGTCTTCTTTCGATTTCGAATCCCATATTATTTGTTTCCGTTGCGGTTTGCCAAGTCAAATGGACTTCATCTCTTGTTGTCTTTGCTGTGAAAGCAGTTAATTCAACCGGGATAAAGATTTCCATATTTATTGGAACAGTAATAACCGGGTTAGCCGGATCATTTGTATTTACAATCATATCCATTGAGTAGTTACCTGCATCATAATCTTCCGAATTGATTGTTAGTTCAATCGCAGCAGAGTTACCGTTATATAACAACCCGCTTAAATTGCCTGAGTAAGAAAGCCAATCCGGTTCAGCAGCAATTTGTAATGCGTGGTTGTTCTTAACATAATTCGCATTGTATGCAACCTGTAGACCAATATCTCCTGTGGAATTTTCTACACCCACTGTAGCTGAGTTTATTGTCCCTGTCATTTCTTTGTAATAAACCATTACCTTTCCACTCTGGTACAATACAACCTGCCATGTATAGCTTGCCGTTCCACTGTATCTCTGGTAATTTGTCCATTGCATGATGAATTTATTACCGTCCTGTTTATAATGAACTGTACCCGGTGCTTTCGCATCAAGGTCATCCCAGAAAGGAGAAATAATTTCATTCGGAACAGATGTACTTGGAATTGAAGCATTACTGAACGAGTTGGAGGTTAGCGGAGCAAAACATAAAAATCCATTTGTTGAAACATATATTTGTGTTTTTGCTTGTCCGTAAAATTTAAAATTGAATCCGAGATTGAATGGACCTGCATAACCTTCGTCAGTAGCTCCGAATGTTCCGGTTGGAGTCCAACTTGAAACAAGTGTACCTGTAGCAGCAATATCGTTCCAAACATACTGCGGACCATTTGATTCATCAGCGTCAATCCATTTATAACCGAATTGATCCGGACCGCCCTGTCCTTTTACTGATTGTCCATAAGTTACTTCCGGGTTCTCTTTATCATTTCCTTTTTCCGAATTAACAGAAACCGGTATTAACCTTGCCTGGATTGCTTCAGACGGATAATTGTGATTTTCGAACGATACTGTATAATTCAAGGTTGACGGATTTAAAGTTGTATTCTGAATATAAACAGTATCAACAAGAATTGATGCAGTTCCCAATTGATGTGAAATACTTGTAGGGTTAACTGCACACTGGGGAGCAACTAAAGTTGATGAATTAACAACGTTGGAAATCGGTGATTTGTTTCCCCACATATCCATTGCTTTAGCAGCAAAATAGTAAAGTGTATTCGGTGTTAAATTATCAACCGAGAATGATTTCGGTGTGCCAAGTGTATCTGACTGCCCTGCAAAAACAACCTGCGGTGCAGCATTAAAATCGTTGTCATTTGCAATTGCTGTAGTTGAATACCTTATATCGTAACCTGTAACTCCACCGAAAGTAGAATCGTAAGGAGCAGTCCATGATAATACTACCGAGTTTGAAGTTTGATTACCTGCGGATAAATTCGTTATCGGGTCCGGAGCAGTTGAATCCGGCATTATGATTCTTTTTGTCTCAATAGAAGGATCACCCATACAGTTATACATCTCCATATAACGAAGCATAGTTGAACCTGCTGTAACAGTTCCTCCGAAATGCTGTACAAGGAGATATTTTCCCATATCGAACATCGGTGTTACTTTAGTCAAACTCTCATCGAACATTGATTTGAATACTCTCTTTTCAAGAATATCGTCTTCGTCCCAATAAGAATTTACAGATGAACCGTAAAATGTAACTCCTCCGTTAGTTGTTCTAATCCAGGTTTCACCGAAGCATTCGGCAAGGTGGTACGAACCCGTAACACATGAAAAAGAATAAACAAACGGATAAATTGTTGTGTTTGTAAGACCATTAACCTGGCTCTGGCTCATTGGTGGACCATCAGCCCAGGAAGTTTCGCCACCGTGTCCTGAATAAATAGCAAACATCTGGTTATCATTCATAGCGTTTATCACTTGCTGTGTTGTCGCACCATACGAAACCATATATAACTTCAAGTTTGTATAACCATTAGGTCCAAAATAGTTATTGATAACAAAGTTGTGTGTACCTTCGGTAATTGAAGAATTATCCTGCCCTGCCATAAAAACATTCTTTTTAGGGAATGCTCCTATATTATTCTCCATATAAATTGTTTTGTCAATAATGTTCTGAAGATGCTGGGGACTAGCTACAGAGAATCTACCTATAAAAGCATCCGCAAAATAATCGCCGCCTTCAAGTTGAACATAATTCAAATCGGTTTTAGGAGAACCTTCACCAGAACCGGTCCAAGCAGGAATTTTATCGGTATCTCCAACAAGAAGAATAAATTCCGGTTTTGTAGCCGGATTCGAGTACAACTGCTGGATAAAAGTTTTTATTGCAGTTGTCGTTGTACCGGTAGTTGTAGTTGTATAAAGCGATACATTAAACCCGAATGAATTTTTGTGATTAACAAAGGTTGATAACCCTGCTTCGTATTCAGGTGCTGTAATTATAAGGTAATTCTGGATCAGCTTTGTACTTCTTTTTTCATAATTGATGAAAAAATTATTATAAAAATCCGAGTACGTTACAGAGTGTTCGTAGTTTGTTTCTACAGGGTTACTCAAGTCTATTTTTATCGATGCTGTTTTTACATAATCCAGAACTTTTGTAGAAGGATTATAGTTGAAAGGATAAATTGTAACAGTAACGCCTCTTACGCCTGCAATAACAAAAGGCTCGGATACCTGGATAAATTGATAACCTGTACTGGCGTTTGAGCCGTAAAACTTGCTGTCGAAATTAAAAGGTCTATCTTTCAATGGCAGATTTCTTTGCCACGGTTCCTGAAAAGGAATTACGTGTGAAGTTAATGTTTTGTTGCCCGCAATCGAATTCAATACCGATATGTTCGGCGCTTTTTCATTCCCGGTAATCATCAAATTAAATGAGATTTGAGGTAATGCCGGACGTCCGACCTGGGTTGTTGTGCCGTAGTTCGTGTTTATTAAAGTAAAATCATTTCCTTCAACCTTTTTTGTGCTGAATGATAAATCCGGCAGGTTGAAGTTGATAGTGTAACTCCTTCCGTTCTTAGTAATACTAACTCCATCCGGTGCAGCTGCAAAAGATGAGTTGATTAATAGAAACGAAAAAAGAGAAAAAATTAGACAAAGTTTTTTCATTTGGTCTCCAATTAAATAATTGTTTGGTTAATTTTTGTTTTCAAGTTCATTAAAAGAGATATCCATAATATGATATTTAGACCAGCCTTTGAAATCGTAGTGCCACCACTCTGAAGTGATAATTTCAAACCCATGTTTCTCCATAATTTTTCTTAACAACGCCCGGTTCTCGATTGCTTTCTTCGGAAGTTTCATATACGCATGATGTGCGCGCTGTGTAAAATTATCAAATTCGGTCGGCATCTCAAGTTCTTCACCGGTTCTTGAATCAATAATTGTAAGGTCTACCGCACACCCTCTGTTGTGCCTTGAACCTTTTTTAGGATCCGCAGCATACCTGTCATCCTTTACGTACTCCCAAATCCTTTCCGTAACCGAGTACGGTCTGTACGCGTCGTAAATCTTTACTTCAAGACTTTGTTTCTTTAATTCATCCTGTATTTTTTTTAAGGCTTTTGCCGCCGGAAGTCTCAAATACGCTTTTGCAGATTTGTATAGAACTTTATTCGCGAAGTTATTTTCGGTAGCATAACGAATATCTAATTTAATACCGGGAATAAAATCTTCGAGGTTGACAAGACGATTGTTATCATCTTTCTCGATAAGTTTGTTGTACAGCTCCAGGTTAGAAACCACCGGTAAACCGTACTTATTCTTCGGAACGGTTTGGGCATTAACTGTCGAAAAGATAAATAACAAAGAAAAAAATATCCGGAAGGAAAAACGGACAGATGTCATTCTTTTGAAAAATCTCAATTCATAAAACTTTCATAAATAGTGTGATTGTTGTTGTAAACTTAAGATATTTAAAACGAATTCTCAACTCTCAAAACCGGGTAAAAATTCAGCTTTTGATCGAAGTACGGAGACCTTTCATAAAAGAAATTTAACCTTTGATACGGATTCCCCCTGAAAATTTCATCTTCAGCAAGTTTTAGCTCAAATTCTTCTTTCAAACCGGGTATTTCATTTAACATTTCTACCGCTATTTTCTCCATTACGTAAGGTTCAAAGTATTCCTTCTTCTCAAAAATTGTGTTGAAAAAACCCCACCTTAAGAATGAATCTCCCGATTTAGGTTCAAGCAGCCAGAGAATCACACGCAAAGCTCGTTGTTCGGTTTTAACTATAAAACTCCCTTCCGGCACAATTTCTTCCGCGGTAAAAACTTCATAATTATAATTCACTGTCTGCCTCCCCTCGTAAGGAACTTCACTGAACTTAACATCTTTGAATTTGTACTTAGTTACTTTTATGTTCATATTGTTTGTAAGTTTTTCTACTTCCACCCCGTGAAGTTTTAACCGTTCTACAACCCATTCCCATTCTTGGGGAATAACATAAGCATACGGTACTGATACCGAGTCAATTGGTTCCACACTATTATAAAAAGGTACTTTTGTTTCATACTTTTCATTGGTAAAAGTTGTTCTTATTCCGCCAGAAATTTCGCTCGAATCCGTAATAGATTTAAATCCCTTATACACAATTTCCGAATGCGAATCAGTAAGTTTGAATTGAATCGGGAAAAACTTTTTCTCCTTTGCATACATTTCGATTGTCCCCAAATCAGCTTCCTTGTTCAGTGCAAGAATTTCTTTGGAGTTCTTCCCGAGATATTCGATAACTGCTTCAATAGCTGCCTTTGTAGCAAAGACTCTCTCTTTATACGGTTTCATCATGTGAGTTTCAACCAAAAGGCAAAGCCTATTTTGAATTGCAACGTAACCGTTCGATAATCTTGGCGAACCGAACCAATCGTACAAACCTTTCTCGGGAGCATTATTCCGGAAACCGAGATAAGGGAAAATCAAAAAGCCTTTCTCTTCTACGTGTTTTTCAAGATATGGAATAAACTCTTTAGTAATTACTTCAGCCATACCGGGATAAACATTTTTAAACTTTTCGATGCCATACGTAAGTGTATACTGGAAATCAGCGCCATTTGTGGTATGATTATCAATAAAAAAATCCGGCAACCAATCGCTGAAAAGTTTAAGGATGTACTGTGTTTCCGGGGCATCTGCTTTCAGCCAATCTCTGTTCAAGTTGAAATTTTGTGCTGTTGTCCTCCACCCCATTTCAGTAGGACCGTTTTGATTAATTCGATTATATTTGGAAACCCTCTCATGCCCGTCAACACTGAGTATCGGAATAATTATCAGATTACAGTAGTTCAGGTAATCGGCTTTTTCTTTCGTAACGAGAATCTCTCTCAGAAGTATCATAGAGGCATCTTTCCCCTCTATTTCGCCGGCATGAATTCCGTTTTCTATCATTAAAAGTGGCTTTCCCGTTTTTCTTGCTGATTCGGGAGTAAATGCTTTCTCTTTAGAAACTACAAGGCAGTAAATATCTCTACCTTGCGGTGATTTTCCTATTGAAAACATTTTCACATATTCGGAAACATCCTCGAACTTCTTGAAGTAATGAATTGATTCTTCATATCTTGCCGTCTCAAGATATCCCGATTTCTCAAACTTTGTCAACCAGTAATCATCAATTTTATACTGCGGGTGTAATGAGGTACTGAAAAATAGTGTAGTTAGTATAATAAGTAAGTAGAAGTATTTGTTTTGAGTTTTCACTTTTTTGCCTTTGATAAAATTAACATGAACCGATTATTTTAGCTTTTAGAACGCTTCTTTAATTTTTTTAGTAATTCCTTCCCTTTGGAAGTAAGCATATATTTTTGTTGCGGATGGTTCGGACTATCAGGGTATTTCATTTCAACATAACCTTTATGAATTGATGGTGAAAGATAATTTTCTAAGAATGTTTCCCGGTGTTTCAGTCCTATAATTTCTTGCAGCTTTTGTCTTTTAATTTCACCGTTTATTGCAAGCACTACTCTTTCAAAGGGTCTATTAACTTGTCCGGTAGCTTGTCCGGTAGCTTGTCCGGTAGCTTGTCCGGTAGCTTGCCGGATACGCCATATAATTGTCTTAAATACCAGGTTTAATGTTTCCACAATTCTCTGTCAAGACTTCTGTATTGAATGGCTTCGCTTATATGCTGTGGAAGTATTTTTTCCGAGTTTTCAAGGTCTGCGATTGTTCTGCTTACTTTCAGTATTCTATCATAGGCTCTGGCGGACAATCCCAGTTTTGTCATTGCCATCTTTAGTAATTCTGCGCACCCCGTATCAAGTTTACAATACTCTCGAACTTCCTTTGATCCCATGTCGGCATTTGTATAAACATGTTTCAAATTAATAAATCTTTTTAACTGGATTCTGCGTGCATTCACTACTCTCTGCCGGATGTCATCCGAACTTTCCCCTTTTACTTCGGATGAAAGCTCTTTATATTTTACGGCAGGAACTTCTATATGAATATCAATTCTATCCAACAGCGGACCCGAAATTCTTGCCATATATTTTTGTATTTGTTGTGTTGTACAAGTACACTCTTTATTCGGATCGGTATAGAAACCGCAAGGGCAGGGGTTCATTGCCGCCGCAAGCATAAAGTTTGCAGGAAAATCAAGCGACATCTTTGACCGGCTAACGGTTACCCGTGCATCTTCAAGCGGCTGCCTTAATACTTCCAATACATTCTTTTTAAATTCCGGCAGTTCATCCAAAAATAATACACCGTGATGAGCAAAAGAGACTTCACCGGGACGGGGGAAAGAACCGCCCCCCACAAGCGCAGCATCTGATACTGTGTGGTGCGGACTTCTAAAAGGTCTTTCTGTAATCAAAGCCTGATTCCGCTGCATTATTCCCGCCACGGAATGAATTTTTGTTGTTTCAAGTGCTTCTTCAAAAGTTAGCGGAGGAAGAATTGAGGGGATTCTTTTTGCAAGCATTGTTTTACCGGAACCGGGAGGACCGATCATAATTATATTATGAGCACCTGCAGCGGCTACTTCCAATGCCCTCTTAACATTCTCCTGCCCTTTTACATCGGAGAAATCGAGATTGTATCTATTTACCGAAGAAAATATCTCATCCTTGCTTGTGTAAACAGGTTTCTTTTCGCTATCACCGTTAAGAAAATCAATAACTTCCGAGATATTATCCATTCCGTAAACATCAATACCGTCAACTATTGAAGCTTCATTAACAGAATCGGACGGTACAATCAGAATTTTCTTCCCGTTCTTTTTTGTTTCAACTGCAACCGGGAGAACACCTTTAACATGCCTTAAATTTCCGTCAAGCGATAACTCACCCAGCAATACAGAATCGGGTAACAAATACGGTTTTACATTTTCATTTGATGCAAGTATTCCGATTGCAATCGGCAGGTCAAATGCACTTCCTTCTTTTTTTATATCCGCAGGGGCTAAATTAATTGTAAGTTTTTTTATGGGGAATTCATAACCACTGTTTTTTATGGCGGCAATAACCCGCTCCCGGCTTTCTTTTATTGCACTGTCCGGTAGTCCGACTATTGTGAACGAGGGAAGATTTTTTTCGATGTGTGTTTCTATTTCAACAAAATAGGCATCAATACCGTAAGTGGAACTAGAGACAACTTTTGACAACATACCCCACCTCTTGATTTTGTTCGGGAATCATTTAGCAAGTAACATTTTTTTTGTCTGACTGAAAGAAGGTGTATTCACAGTATATAAATAAACGCCGGACGGTAAATTTGTTCCGTCGAATGAAAAATAGTGTTCTCCTTTTTTCAAATATCCTTTATGAAGAACATCGATTACTTTCCCTTCAAGGCTGTAGACCGTAACCTCAACGAAAGAATCTTCAAACATCTCGATTGTAATTTTTGTTAAGGGATTAAAAGGATTCGGAAAATTTTGTTTTATGTCGAATGTTTCAACTATGCCCTGCCCTATTTTAACCTGGGAAGAATAAGTAAAACTTCCATCCATATTAAGCTGCTTGATTCTGTAATAGACTATTTTATCATCCGGACCGGGCGAATCAACAAATGAATAAACATAATCCCGTTTTCTTTCGGAAGAAACCGCAGCTAAAGTTACATAATTTGTCCCGCTAACTGATTTCTCGACAAAATACTTTACAGCATCGTTGTTGTCGGTACTTGTCCATTCAATCAAGAAACTATTAGTCATTCTTTTAATATTGATTTCCGGGGCAGATGAAAAAATGGGTGCGTCCGATTTTATCAACTGAAGCGAAGATGAACTAATTGAAGCATTAGTCGTATTCTGATCGACCTCATCTTTTTCTTCAAAGTTGATTTCGGCTACTAATAATAACCCCGGGAAACTGTAATCTCTGTAATTAAAACACGCTTCTAAGTTAAGCGTTTCTGATAACGCATAATAACGTAAAGCGTCAAGGTTGAATCCCGAAGCTGCTTTCTTTGTAAAGAATGATACCGAAATATCATCTGGTTTAAATGAAAAATTGTTTCTTAATTCTGCAAAACGGCACCCGTTAAGGTTGAAGTAAAAAGTTTTCGTTTCGGTTGAATAAAGAACTGAAAAATGATACCAGTTCTTCAATGAAATGAAGTTTTGCCTGTACAATACTAAATCCGGGTTTTCTTCTTCAAAGCTGAGTACGTTGAAATCATTAAGTTTCAACCTTAGAATCTCTTTACCGTTGTTCTTGTCAACTATTTTGAAAAAATTCATTGAAGATTGATTGAACTTAACCCATGTTTCAATCAGTAAGGAGGAGGCTTTAATTTCATTCAACTCCAGGAGCAGTGAAGAAACACGGTTGAAGAGTGCGGCTTTCCCCGGTTTTTTAGTCGGCTTGTAGCAATTGATGACTCCGGAATACTCTTCCGTGTAAGAGATTGCTGAAAGTTTTTTGTATAAAATTCTCCCCGGGTCTGCATCCTTCTTTTTTGTAAGCTGCATTACTTTAAGGGAAATCGTCTCAAAGTTTCCGGAGTTAACATTCCACAATATCTGAAAGTAATCCCCGCCCTGCATATCCAGCATTTTATTCGTTAATGTAACTTTATATGCCGTGTAGGAAAGATTATCACGGTTAATTATCGAATGTGATAATTTGATATTCTTTGTTGTCGTTTTTGCTTCTACTGAATTCAGTGTTACATTCTGATCAAATACAATCTGGAATTCTACAATTTCCGAGGAATCAAAAGAGGCGGAAGAAATTAAAGAGACATCGAAGTTGGCGTTATTTGCCACGTAATCGGGGAAGAAAAGCCGATTCCTTCTCTCTCCATCAATTCCATCTACACGGAAACTTAATAAAAAGAGTAGCAATATATAAAGTGGAATTTGCATTGCTGCCAAAATAGATAAAT
This sequence comes from Ignavibacteriaceae bacterium, assembly GCA_036795455.1. Taxonomy (GTDB): domain Bacteria; phylum Bacteroidota; class Ignavibacteria; order Ignavibacteriales; family Ignavibacteriaceae; genus DAIRET01. The sequence continues at coordinate 14,824 of DAIRET010000017.1, read as the reverse complement.
TTAGTTAAAAGAACAACTATTTGAATTTACGCAAAAAGTCGATTCTATCCTGAAGCTCGCTTACAGGGACGAGTAGTTTATCTTTCCCGTATATTGCATCTTCACGGTTAGAAAAGGTTAATTCATAATCTTTGCTCATTACAATCGCTTCTTCAGGACAGACTTCTTCGCAAAAGCCGCAGAAGATGCACCTAAGCATATTAATTTCAAACTTTACCGGGTATCGTTCTTTTTCTCTTTCTGTCTCAGCGGCTTGAACTTCGATAGCAAGAGCCGGACAAACGCGTGAACATAAACCGCATGCGACACATCTTTCCTCACTATTTGCATCCTGAACCAATACCGGTCTACCCCTGTAAGATGATGGGGGTACAAACTTTACTTCCGGGTATTCCATCGTAAACTTAGGCTGAAACATGGTTTTCAATGTTAATGCCAGTCCTTTAGCAATTTCGGGAATGTATATCTTCTGAAAGAAAGTTAAATCTTTATATCGTTTTTTTTCTGCCATCAATACTCCGGTCTAATTTAATATCATTACCAATACTGCCGCCCACACAAGATTAATCAATGCAAGCGGGAACATCACTTTCCACCCCAGATTCATCAACTGGTCATATCTAAAGCGTGGAATACTCCATCTTACCCAGATAAAGAAAAATAATAAAGCTCCGACTTTTATAAAGAATGCCGCAACTTGAAGTAAAGCGACCCATCCTTCAGGAAGCCCGAGATATTCAATGTAAGGGATGTGCCAGCCGCCAAGGTAAAGTGTAACAATCAACCCGGAAGAGATAATCATATTCGCATATTCCGCAAGAAAAAATGCTGCAAATTTCATACTGCTGTACTCGGTATGATAACCTCCAACCAGCTCTGGTTCTGCTTCAGGTAAGTCAAAAGGCAAACGGTTTGTTTCCGCAAAGGCTGAGACTAAAAAAGTAATAAATCCTATCGGCTGTATGAAAGCATTCCACATTAAGCCGCTTTGAGAGTTTACAATTTCAATCGGTCTTAACGATTCAGCAAAAAGCAACACGCCTGCAATTGAAAACCCCATTGAAATTTCATATGAAATCATTTGAGCAGAAGAGCGGACACCGCCAAGCAAGGAGTATTTGCTTCCGGACGACCATCCCGAAAATGTTAAAGCATATACTCCAATCGAAGTTAGTGCGAGAACTATTAAAATTCCCATGTTTACATCGGCAACAACAAGCGGTATCTGCAAACCGAATAGTGTAACTTCCGGTCCGAATGGAATTACTGCATAAGTACTGAAAGCAACGAATAATGCAAGTATCGGAGCCAAAGTGTGTATTGATTTGATTGCCGCCTTAGGAACAATATCTTCCTTAAGAAAGAGTTTAAATACATCTGCGAACGGCTGAAAAATACCCGCAGGTCCAACCCGGTTGGGACCGAGCCTGTTCTGAACCCATGCGCTTATCTTTCTTTCAAAATAGACGAGATAAGACACAGTAAGGAGTATTATGTTTACGATTAAAATTATCTTAACTAAAGTAACAACAACTAACTGCCAAATTTCCATTAATTAAAACTCCGTTATACTTTTTCGGTTTTTAGTTGAAACTGCAATTGAATCCCCTGCTCTCCAATCTCGTCATAATCTATATTCTTTAATTCGGGGATAGTTCTGGACATTTCCTCAAATACTTCATCCGCACTATTAAATTTCAATTTATTACCGAGAGCGGAGAACAATCCACCGAATATTCTCCATGTAGAGCGGGCATCTACTTTCTTTATATTTCCCCACCTATCATACGATGTTCCGAATTTATCAAGCCTGCTTAATTCCATTCCGTCAAGAGTTCTATCCGAATCTAAAGTTGCCACTGCCGGTCTAATCCTTTGTATTCTTCCTTCAAAGTTTATCCATGTACCGTTTTTCTCCGCATATGCCGATGCCGGGAATAGAATATCCGCCAATGCGGTCGTTTCATTCCGGTTTGTAGAGTGAACAACTAATAACTCCAGTTTATCAAACGCTGATTTATATTCAGGGTATAGAGCAACTATATTCTCTTCAACTACATATAGTGCTTTGATTTTTCCATCTTCAATTTTCTGAAGAATAGTATTAATATCTTTACTGTTTTTATCAATTAACCCGGTAAGAACGGCTCCGTAATAATTAGGTGATTTTTCTTCTCTAATTAAAATATTATCGCCTGAACCCGGAATAATATGTTCAGGAACAGCAATATTTTTTGTCCCCAAAACCGATTTGGCAAAACGGGATAAAAGATAATTGTCTTCGCAAGTAGAAAATGAAGAAGCAATAAAAGCTACTTCATCTTTATTAAAACCTTTTAATTCGGAAACGGAATAAGCAAAAGCCTCGTCCCAACCGACTCTTGTTAATTCTCCTTCTCTTTTTATATGGGGTCCATTTACTCTATCTACAGCATTAACATTTTTAAATGTTTCAATCCTGCCATAATCACACATCCAGTAGCTATTAACGGATGGGTTAAATCTTGGTGTAAGTCTGAATATCTCGTTACTTCTTACCCAGATTTCAATATTGCAGCCGCGTGAACAACCGGTACAAATCGATTTTGTTGAGGACATGTCCCACACACGGGATTTGAATCTGAAATCACGATTAGTCAATGCACCTACCGGGCAGATATCAGTTACATTCAATGAGTACGGGTTATCAAGTTGCTTACCGGGAAAAGTTTCAATTGTAACTCTATCTCCCCGTTTTACAAATGTAAGTTGTGTTTCACCTGCAATTTCATCACAGAAACGAATGCAGCGCGAACATGAAATGCAGCGTTCCCCGTCAAACATAACATAAGGTCCAAGCGGAACTCTTTTATCCTTGTGCATTTTCTCTTCGGTAAAGCGGCTTTCACCTACGCTATGTTGATATGCGTAATCTTGCAGTTTACATTCACCGGCTTCATCACAAATAGGACAATCAAGCGGGTGATTAATCAGAATAAATTCCATTACCGCATTTCTTGCTGCAATAGCTTTTTCCGAAACAGTATGAACGACCATTCCTTCGGCAGCCAGGGTAGAACAAGCTATTACAAGTTTCGGCATTTTTTCTACTTCTACGAGACAGACCCTGCAGTTACCCGAAACCGATAAAGAGGGGTGCCAGCAAAAATGCGGAATATCAATTCCGTTTTCAAGGGCAACCTGGATAATCGTTTGTCCCTGCTTAAATTCCAATTCTTTCCCGTCAATTATAATTTTAGACATATAAATCTCTTGTTATGCTGCTTTATTCAATTTTTTATTCGTGGATTTTATAATCACTTTACTGAAAAGTGAGTTGTCGAGTACTTCATTAGCAATCTCAGATATTTGTTCCGGTGTAATTGCATCGATCTTCTGAATTATCTCCTCAATAGGAATAAACTTATCAAAATACAAGAATGAGTGGGCTATTCTAATCATTCTGTTTGTTGTGTTTTCAAGACTAAGAATTAACCCTCCTTTTACATACTCTTTAACACGTTGAAGTTCCCTTTGAGAGACTTTAACATCTCTGAACTTTTGAAATTCTTTTGCTATAATTGAAACAACTTTGTCTACATGTTTTTCATTAGTAGAAAAATACACTCCGAAAGCGGAAGCATCCGAAAAGGAGTTGAGGAATGAATTAATTTGATATGTAATCCCTCTTTTTTCTCTTACTGCCTGGAATAATCTTGAACTGCTTCCTTCACCCAGCGCATTCGAAAGAAGAATCAACGGGAACCTTTTGGGATTATCGAACCCGTACGTTTTTCTGCCGATTATGCAATGAACCTGCTGAATCTCTTTTTCTATTATCAAATTCGATGCAAAGTTCTCATCATTTATTTTTCTTGCCTGCGGTGAAAATTTAAAGTTATCGACAAATGTTTTTTCGGTTAGCTTAACTATTTCATCATGATTAACCAAGCCGGAAGCCACCACTAACAGCTCACCTGTCGAATATCTTTCCTTATGAAAACTATGCAAAATGTCCGAGTTAAAGTTTGTTATGTTTCTTTCAGTCCCTATTATCGGCAGCCCGAGACTACTACCGTTAAAAATCAATTCCTCGAATTTGTCGAATATCAGCTCTTCCGGGTTATCGTTAATATCGTTCAACTCGTCAAGAATGACACTTGCTTCTTTAATAATATCTTTATCCCTGAACAGCGGATTTAGCACCATATCGGAAATCACGTTGAAAGTTTTCCCGATATTCTGGGCTAAACCTCTTCCATAGAAACATGTATGCTCTTTTGAAGTGAAAGCATTCAGATAACCGCCAACGGATTCAATTTCCTCTGAAATCCTTTTAGCGCTTCTTTTCTTTGTTCCTTTAAATACCATATGTTCGATAAAATGAGAAATACCGTTGTTATCATCCGTCTCATCTCTTGCTCCCGAATTAAACCAAAATCCTAATGAAAAAGACTTAACATAAGAAATATGCTCGGTTATTATTTTAATACCATTCGGAAGTGTTGTTACTCTATTATTACTCAATACTGTTTTACTCTTACTCTTATACAAATTTGAAGTGTAAATATAGAGAAACCGGTTTAGTTTGGCAAGGTTCGGAGTGTTGACATTTTTTACAGAAATTGGTGGTTCTGCCCCTTAAATTAAGGCAGAACCTCCAGGTTAAATTTATAGATTTTTAATTTCTGCAGTCAGTTTGTTTATTGCTTCTTTTGCATCGCCGAAATACATAAGAGCATTCGGATAAAAGAATAACTCGTTTTCAATTCCTGCGTAACCGACATTCATTGAGCGTTTATTAATTATTACTGTTTTTGCATAATCAACATTTAATATCGGCATACCGTAAATGGGACTGTTTTTGTCATGCCTTGCAGCCGGATTAACAACATCATTTGCCCCGATAATTATTGCAATATCGGTATTCGGAAAATCATCATTGATATCTTCCATGGCGTATAGTTTATCATAGTCAACCTGGGCTTCGGCTAAAAGGACATTCATGTGTCCCGGCATTCTACCAGCAACAGGATGAATTGCAAATCTAACTTTTATCCCTTTCTTTTCGAGTATATTCATTAAGTCCCTAACCGCATGTTGAGCTTGTGCAACAGCCATTCCGTAACCCGGTACAATTACAACACTACTAACAGAATCAATCAACATAGCGAGCTCTTCAGCATCAATCGATTTCGCCTGTCCCTTTGGAGAATCGGTTGAAGCTGCACCTTCAGTTCCTGCAGAAGCCCAACCGCCGAGGACTACATTCATTAATGAGCGATTCATTCCCCGGCACATTATCATAGTTAAAATTAATCCCGAAGCACCAACCAAAGCACCTGCGATTATCAACATATTATTTTCAAGTACGAATCCCGTTGCCGATGCAGCTAATCCGGAATAAGAATTTAAAAGAGAAACTGCAACAGGCATATCAGCCCCGCCTATTGGAAGTACAAGCAGAACACCGAGCAAAAGTGATACTACGACAACAGCAATTAATAATGATTCTTGAAAGGGATCAATTACAATAAAGATTCCGGCAGCCAGAACTGCGATCAACAGCAAAGCATTCATAGGGTGTTGTAACGGATATTTGACAACCTTACCAGTAACTATTCCCTGTAATTTACCGAATGCAATTAAGGAACCCGTGAATGTAACCGAGCCGATCAGTATGCTTATTACTATTGTTACCGTCGTAGATTCTAAAAAAGATACTCCAGGGTCATTTAGTTTATTATAATATTCCGAAAGGGCGACAAGTGCCGAAGCTCCACCTCCGAATCCATTAAGCAATCCTACCATCTGAGGCATCCCGGTCATCGGGACTTTTATCGCCATCACTGTACCGATAGCACTTCCGATTATCAAACCGATGAAGATCAATTCCCAGTTGACTAATTTAGTTAACACCACTGTAATCAATATTGCAAGGAACATTCCGAGAGATGCAAGAAAATTCCCTTGTCTTGCTGTTTTCGGTGAACTTAGTTTTTTGATTCCAAGTATGAAAAGGACGGATGAAACAAGGTAAACGATATAAGAAATTACTGTTACTATACCAGGAGATGTAATTGTCGAGTTTTCCATTTTTCCCTCATTTCTTCTTAAACATTTTTAGCATTCTGTCGGTTACAAGAAATCCGCCGACAACATTTATAGTTGCGAAAATGATTGCGACGAAACCGAGCCATGTACTAATTGAATACTGCTCCATTGAAGCACTGATTAACGCTCCTACTATTGTAATTCCTGATATGGCATTGGAGCCGGACATCAGGGGCGTATGAAGTGTTGGCGGTACTTTTGTGATTAACTCAAATCCAACGAAGATTGCCAAAACAAATACATATATGTGCATTAAAAGGTCTAAACCTTCCATAAAATCTCCTTTCTTATGATAACAATTCTTTAATTCTGTCGCTAATTACTTCGCCGTCTTTTGATACAAGACTTCCTCTTACGATTTCATCGTTCAGATTTAATTCTATTTTCCCATTCTTACCGATGTGTTGAATAAGACTCAGTATATTTTTAGAATACATTTCGCTTGCATGGGTAGGCACTAAACTCGGTAAATTAGTTTCGCCGATAATTTTTACACCATACTTGGTTACTGTTTTCCCGCTTTCACTTAATTCGCAATTACCGCCGAATTCCACTGCCATATCAAGAATAACACTTCCTTTACGCATGTTCTTTACCATCTCTTCAGTAACGAGTATAGGCGATTTTTTCCCGGGAACAAGTGCCGTAGTGATTACAATATCTGCTTCCGTAACATGTTTAAATATTAACTCTTTCTGTTTTCGTAAAAAATCTTCCGATGCTTCTTTTGCATAACCTCTTTCATCCTGCATATTCTCATCCGTTTCTACTTCGATAAACCGCCCGCCGAGGCTTTTTACTTCTTCTTTAACAGAGGGGCGTATATCAGAAACTTCAACTACTGCCCCCAGCCGCTTAGCGGTTCCGAGTGCTTGTAAACCAGCTACGCCAGCCCCCATAATCACTACTTTGGCAGGTGATATAGTTCCCGCTGCCGTCATCATTAAAGGGAAGATTTTTCCAAGATGATTCGCGGTTATCAATACACTTTTATACCCTGCAATATTAGCCTGTGAACTTAGAGCATCCATTTTTTGGGCAAGTGTTGTCCTCGGAATTAAATCCATTGCTATTACATCAATACCTCTTTCGGTACATGCTTTTACAGTTTCAGGGTAGTGAAGTGCGTAGAGGAATGAAACAAGTATTGTCCCTTTTTTCATTTTATTTATTTCTTCGGATGAAGGACGCTGCACTTTTAAAACTACGTCGGCTTTTATAAAGACTTCGTTGCTATCACCAGCTAATTTCGCACCGGCAGCTTCATATTGCTCGTTACTGAAGCCGGCACTCAACCCGGCATCCTTCTCAACAATCACCTCAAAACCGGACTTGATATATTTTGAAACAGTATCCGGCACCGAAGCAACCCGGTTTTCACCAGGGGTAATTTCTTTTACAACTCCAATAATCATTATTTTATCTCCCAATAGTTGTCGCCTATAATCCGGGCAAGATTCAATCTTTTTTATTTTGAAAACGCCCGTTTCTTTAATTGAATAAACAGTTTTCTATCCTAAATAGTTTAAATTGAAAAATTCTCAACTTACTTTATAAAAAGTTAACCGGTTTGATATCTCAAAGCCAGAAAAGGTTCAAAAATCTCAACTTTTAATAATCTTAATTTTGCCGGTTTCTCCCATTTCGTTATTTTTTGAAAAAGAAATTCGAAAGGAACAAGAATGAAATTTCTCTACTGCTTTTTTTACATTTCCGTTATCTCACTAACATATGCACAACCTGATATTACTGCATTCATAAATGGAAAAATTTATACTGTTAATGAAAAACAACCGCTCGCTGAGGCTGTTGTGATTCAAGGAAACAAAATATTATTTGTAGGAACAAATGATGATTACGCTAAACACGTAAATAATGAATCCGTAATTATCGACCTTCAAGGAAAGCTAATGCTTCCCGGATTTATCGACAATCATACACACTTTATAAGCGGCGGTTTTTATTTGAATGGAATTGATCTGCGTAGTGCAAAAACCACCACAGAGTTTATAAATCTAATTAAAGATTATGCTGAATTAAACCCCGGTAAATGGATTACCGGTGGGAATTGGGATCATGAAGCATGGGAGAAAAAGGTTTATCCTTGCAAAGAATGGATAGATGAATTCACACCAAACACACCCGTTTTTGTAGACCGGTTTGATGGACACATGGGAATAGCAAATTCTTATGCATTAAAACTTGCTGGAATTACAAAAGAAACTGAATCACCGGCAGGAGGATTTATAGAGAAAGATCCTATTACAGGCGAACCAACCGGGATATTGAAAGATAATGCAATGTCTTTGGTTTATAGAGTAGTTCCCGACGGCTCTGATGACGACTACTACCAGGCAGGACTAACCGCACTTGATGAAGCAAAAAGCTTGGGAGTTACAAGTATACAGGATATAACGTATTCCAAAGACCTTGAAATATATAAAAAACTTGAAAGTGAAAACAAACTAACATGTAGAATTTATACAAGAACACCGTTGTACGATTACAAATCACTTGTAAAAGAAAACATAAAAGTTGGAACAGGTAATTCATATTTAAAGATGGGCGGTTTAAAAGCTTTTGCTGATGGTTCGCTTGGTTCCAGTTCCGCACTCTTTTTTGAACCATACGAAAATGAACCGGAAAACTGCGGACTTGCAATGGAAATTCTCTCCAACGGAAATCTAAAAAAATGGGCGATGGAAGCAGACAAAAACAATCTGCAAATTTGTGTTCATGCAATCGGCGACAGTGCTAATTCCGAAATGCTTTCAATTTATGAAGAAATAGTTAAAACAAATCCCGAATGGGACAGAAGATTTAGAATAGAGCATTCACAGCATGTAAGATTTGAAGACATTGATAGATTCGCAAAACTCGGTGTAATAGCTTCTGTTCAACCTTATCATTGCATTGATGATGGTGTTTGGGCTGAAAAGAGAATAGGAAAAGAAAGAATCAAGTATACATATCCCTTTAGAACCTTCCTTGATAAAGGAGTACATCTCTGTTTCGGAAGCGATTGGACTGTTGCCCCGCTTAATCCGATTCTCGGAATTTATGCTGCAGTAACAAGGCGGACACTTGATGGAAAAAATCCTGGCGGCTGGCTCCCGGAACAAAAACTCACGGTTGAAGAAGCTGTAAAATGTTATACTATAAATAATGCCTACGCATCGTTTGACGAAAAAGTGAAAGGAAGTATAGAGCCGGGTAAATTAGCCGACCTCGTTGTACTTTCCGATGATATTTTTACAATTGCACCGGAGAATATCCGCAATGTGAAAGTTATTATGACAATTTTTGACGGGAAGGTTATCTATCAAGTAAACAAGTGAAGAGGCTGTAATCAACACAATTAAATTAAAAGGAAACGGGCTACAACCGTTTCCTTTTAGCCTACATAAAGCTTATTCAATCTTTCAGAACTTGCCGAATACCTGTCGAACAAATTTTCGTTTGAAGTAATATCAAGAATTTTTGCATTTACCTGGGGACGATAAAATATTCTCGGATTTGGAGTTGCTTCTTCTTCAACATTAACAACCGGGTTAACAACCACAAAGCGTTCTTTCTTCGGTTTCATCTTCAAAGTAAGTTTTCTTTTCTGGTTGTTCCTGTAATGAATAAGGTTTTGTTGTTCGCTGTATGCAGAAACAGATTCATTCTTGTAAATATTCTCGTTTACTCTTCTATTGTCAATTCTTACAGGAACAGTTGCCAATACCGGTTTTGCCATTGATTTGGTCCCTTTATATTTGTAAATAATATAAGAGACTGTAACAATCACGGTTACAACTCCTGTAAAAACCATCAAAGCTAATTTAATAATTGGTATAAGTTCCATTTTTCTAATCCTTTATTTGAATTCTGCTTTTAAGTTTCAACTATGATGCCAGAAATTTAGTTCTGGGTTTAGATTCGTAAAATGTAACTAATAAATAAAATAATGCGCCCATGAAATAATATCATATCCCCTTAATTGTCTGTTTTATAAGAATTTACGACCATGTGAAGTCGTGTTGTCAACTTGATACAAAAACTAACTATTCCCTTAATAATGTCGAATTACCCGGTCTGTTTTTTAATCTTCGTTTTCTTTTGAGATTCAAGTATCGTTTTGAGACACGCTATTCCTTATTACGACTGAAGTTAACCGGTTTGTTTTTCTAAAAATAAAGTTGATGTTTGCAAAAAGTAAAAATTGTTTTTCACGGTAAGTTTTAATATTTTTATGTTCTTAATTTCAAAGGATTTAGAGTATCCAAAAAAATGAGGCGAAAATGACAAAAGCTGATTTAGTTGATTTTGTTGCTCAGGGAACAGGTTTAACAAAACTTGAAACTGAAGCAGTTATTGAGGGTTTTTTTAATGCAGTTATTGAAGCTCTAAAAAATGGGAGCGGAATTGAAATTAGAGGATTTGGTACCTTTAAAGTAAAAAAGAAAGCTGCGCGTAATGCAAGAAATCCGAAAACCGGTGAAAAGGTTTTTGTACCCGAACACTACGTTCCAACTTTTAAGTTTTCTAAAGACTTTAAAAGTATTGTTAATTCGGGGATGCAAAGCCAGAAAAACCAGTAGAAATTAATGAGTCTCCACTGCTCAAATTGCAACGGTACTCTTGACAGCCGGTTTAAATTTTGTCCCCATTGCGGGGTTGTTCTCAACATTGTGAATAGTTCGAAAGAGGAAATCGATTCTTTTCTGATCTGCAACGTTTGTGGAGAGACGAATGATAAAAGCAATCAATTTTGTTCCGGGTGCGGTGCAAAACTTTCCTTAAAAGGAATAGATAAAGCGGAACTTACAAGCCGGAAGAATAAAAAGAAGGATAATGTAAAAAGAAGCTCGAAAAAGGAAAAACAAGATTTAATCAATACAGAGGATACCGGTACTTTTTCAACGGGGAAAATAATTTTGCTTTTTTCAGGAATTTTAGCAATTGGATTAATAATTCTCTATTCAGCCGGCGTTTTTGATTCTTCGGTAAAACAACCTGGTGAAGTGTTGAATCAAAGTTTTTCTTCGGGAGTTGATTTGAATAATGTTCAAAAGATAAATCAACTTAGAGAGAAAGCGAATGCAAACCCGGATGATTATAAAACAGTTTTGGAATTAGGACATCTACTAATGGATTCGGGGTTCTTTACAGAAGCAATTACAAATTACGAAAAGTATATTGCTAAACATCCTGAAGATGCAGATGTAATAATAGATATGGGGGTTTGTTATTTTGAATTGAATCAACTTGATAGAGCAGATTCGATTATGAAAAGCGCTTTGGTTTTTAATCCCAAACACCAAATCGGACATCTGAATATAGGAGTTGTAAATTTAAAAAAAGGAAATTCCGAAACAGCAAAAGAATGGTTCAGGAAAACTATAGAAATTAACCCGGCAACGGAATACGCTCAAAGAGCAAAACAGTTATTAGAATCACATTAAATTTTAACAACATAATTAAACGGAGGTATAATGCCCTGCGGTAGAAAACGCAAAAGACATAAAATGTCGACCCATAAAAGGAAAAAAAGACTAAGAAAGAACAGACATAAAAAGAAATTGAGATAGTCTTACCGTTCAGTACGGTTTGTTATATTGATATTTAAAGATTCTTTTGAAATCTTAACCTCAATTGAAAGCCACCTTAGCTCAGCTGGTAGAGCAGCTCATTCGTAATGAGCAGGCCGTCGGTTCGAATCCGTCAGGTGGCTCGGCTGTTCGGTAAATTCATTTTTTAACTCATTTCCAGCATTCGTTCGATAGGACGGAGTGCTTTTATCCTTAACTCTTCGTCAAGAATTATTTCGGGCGACTTGTTTTTCATACACAGATATATTTTTTCGAGTGTATTCAACTTCATGTAAGGACACTCGCTGCAGTTACATGATTTTTCAGGCGGAGCAGGAATAAACATCTTCCCTTGTACCGATTTTTGCATCTGGTGAATTATCCCCGGCTCTGTTGCAACTATATAAATACTCGATTCATCCTCTTTAACAAAACTTAACAACTTACTTGTCGAGCCTATAAAATCGGCGTGATTTAATACCGCATCTTCACATTCCGGGTGAGCAATTATTTTTGCAGTAGGATTTTCGAGTTTTAACTTCAATATCTTCTCCCGGCTGAAAGCCTCATGAACTATGCATGTACCTTCCCACAACAACATTTCTCTGCCAGTTTTGTTGATTAAAAACTTACCGAGATTTCTGTCGGGTGCAAATATTATCGGTTGATCTTTCGGTATTTGGTTTACAATTTTTTCGGCATTGCTGGATGTGCAAATAATATCACTTAATGCTTTTACCGAAGCCGTACAGTTTATGTATGTAATTGCTATATGGTCGGGGTTAGCATCTCTGAATTTTTTGAAAAGCGGAGCGGGACAACTATCGGCAAGCGAACAACCCGCTTCTGGATCAGGTATAAGGACAGTCTTCGCCGGATTCAAGATTTTAGCTGTTTCAGCCATAAAATGGACACCTGCAAAAACTATTACATCCGCGTCCGTACTTTTAGCTCTTCTCGCAAGTTCAAGACTATCGCCAATAAAATCGGCAATATCCTGTACTTCCGGCTCCTGGTAATAGTGAGCTAATAGAACCGCATTCATTTTCTTTTTCAATTCAAAGATTGATTCAACTATGTTTACTTCTTCTGTAACTTGATTTGGGAAAAACATTAAAACTCTTTCAATTTTGATTGAAAAATTATGGATAAATTTTGTTTCTTAAAACTGAAAAATTTTTCTCGGAATGAAAAATCGGTTTCGAATTATTTATAATTTTGATTAAGAATGATGTTTTAGAAATGGCATAAGAGTTGCAACTTCAAAAAGTGCAGTGATAAAACACTGCATAGCACCCCTCCTTATAGAAACACACCATACTGCCGTGGTCTTGCCCTCTTCCACGGCAGTTGCTTTTTATAACAATTCCGTATTGAAAAGCGTTCCAATTAATACACAAATTTTACCAGGAATAATTCCCCGAGGCTATTTTGAAAAGCGATTCAAAAGTAAAGCACTGTTCCCATTACCTCAAAAGAATCATCTTCTTTATTTCCATGTAGTCTCCGGTTTTTAATTGATAATAATAAACACCCGAGGATAAACCCGATGCATTCCATTCAATCTCGTAGTTTCCCGGAGCTTTTATTTCGTTCACGAGTGTAGTTACTTCTCTGCCGAGTACATCATATACTCTCAAAGTAACAACCTCTCCCCTGCCCCTCTCCTTAGCAAGGAGAGGGGTTTGGAGTGAGGTCGGAATTGCAAACTTAATTTTTGTTACCGGGTTAAATGGATTCGGATAGTTTTGATAAAGGACGAAATCAACCGGCAATTCAGGTTCTTCTTCTATGTTAAGTAATGTTGAATCGCCATAAACAATTCCGTCTATAAAAGCTGCCTTTAAAAACTCAGTTCTTCCTATTCTACCTGTTGCAGCATCCGGAGTTGCCCTATATAGTATTAACCCTAACTTATCTTTTAACCTATAAAAACAGTTATAATCTTCATTTGCTCTATAGTATTTTACTTTACTGTCAACGCCAAAATCGGATGTTAATTCTTGTTGATAATGGGTTACCTTATTGAAGGGTTTAAGTCTATAAGAATTAATTGTGTTCCCAATTGATGCGTTTAGAGCATCAATTAAAATTGATTTTGATGAATCCGGGCAATATTGAAAAAGATTCGCTGATAGTGAATCAATTCTCTGAAAAACCGTATCTCCGTTTGATATACTTATTTTATAATAATATAAACCATCATTAAGCACTGTATCCCCAAGTACTTTAACAGTAAAATATCCAGCACTACTTTTCGAATTATCCGGTAAAACCTCAAAAAGTTCATAAACCCACTGATTTCCTATTTTTAAAGGATTGTATGCAGCTACCGGGTTAAAATACCCTGTTAATAAAGTTGTATCACCAATTGCCTGCCCGTTTATTCTTGCTGCCGCTATCTGGTAAATTGAGCCTTTATACCCTCCCGTAGTATCTTTGAATGTTCTAAAATAAGTTATACCTCTATCCTTTCTTAATTCCCAATATGTTAAAGGGTCATCAACCAAGCCGATTTTTCTATAATTACTGGGGTCGTTGGAATAACTAATCATTTTGACATTGGTATCCGGGAATATTCTATATGAGACAAATTCATCGTTAAGAAGCGCAGAGAGAGAATCAAGCTGTATTTCTTTTATCTCATTATCAATAAACATTGCTCTATAAGTATTTGCAAAAAACGAATCCATCCTTTCGTAATATACGCTTCCGTCAAAACTGCTGATTTTCTTATAAGTTTTATTGTTAATCAGCGTATCTTTTAAGATTTTGGTCTTTACATAGGAATCATGAATGTAGTCCCCGTTATTCATTATTCTCAATTTTTCATAAACCCATTCATTGTCTACTTGTAAAGGATAATAAACGGTATCGGGATTATCGGATAATGTGATTTGAATAGTACCGTAGCCGGTATCCGGATAAGTAAAATACCGCGGAATAATCGCCTTATCTTTTGTTGTGAACCGGTAAGCTATTTGATTATAACCCTGACCATATAATAACCGACTGTAAGGTATCTTAATACTGTAATTTTCTTCATTTATAACTTGGATTTCATAATTCGTAATCGGTATCATCCCGGAACCGTTAAAATAATACAATTCTGCTGTTAGTGAATCTATATATGAAAATCCATGTACGATTGGCATATG
>DAIRET010000171.1:0-6066 GCA_036795455.1 Ignavibacteriaceae bacterium | reverse complement strand
TTTTGCCTTTGGGTGAAGATACAAAATTTGAAGCAGGGTATAATGGAGAGATTGAATTCGATAATGAAAAAACAGGTTTGTCTGTTTTTAATAGTTCGGGTAATCAGTTTGAAATGCAAACGCAATTCGATAAAAATATCGACTATAAGAATAATGAGATTGCTTTTTACTCAATGTTTTCAAGCAAGTATAAAAAACTTGGGTATCAAGTTGGATTCAGAACTGAGTACACTGGACGTTCAATTGAGATTGCAGATAAGAATCAAAAATTTGATGTTTACAGGTGGGACTATTTCCCTTCCGTCCACGCATCCTTTGAGTTTTATCAAAATCACCAATTAATGGGGAGTTACACAAGAAGGATTAACAGACCGCGAGGGTGGGAATTAGAACCTTTTGAAACCTGGATGGACGCATACAATATTCGTATCGGTAACCCGGCTTTGCTTCCGCAATATATCGATTCTTATGAGATGGGGTATCAAACTTTTATCGGTAATACGATTCTTTCTTTGGAAGGTTACTACAGGGTTACAAGTAATAGAATAGAAAGAGTATTATCAGTTTACTCGGAAAATGTTACTTTACAGTCTGTTCAAAATGTCGGTAAAGACTATTCTTTCGGTTCCGAGTTCTTTATTAACTTCGACCCCGTGAAAAACTGGAATGTTAATCTAATGGGAAACATTTACGATTATAAAATTGATGGTCAATTAAACGGGGTTCCTTTTACAAGAACAAGTTTTAATTGGAGTGTCCGTTTCAACAATTCATATAAAATAACTCCAACTACACAGTTGCAATTGAACATGAATTACGACAGTCCTTCCGTTTCTTCTCAAGGTAAAAGAGAAGGCTTTATGTCAACTAACGTTGCGGTAAAACAGGAACTTTTTGATAAAAGATTGTCAGCTACATTGCAGGTACGCGATGTATTCGGTACGGCGAAATATGAATTCACGAATGAATCGATTGATTTTTATAAATACATGTATGCCGAAAGAGAATCTCCCGTTGTTATGCTGAATCTTCGATTGAATATAAATAATTATAAAAATGATAAACGTAGTGAGTCAGATACTCCTCAAGGACTACGTGAAGACCCGATGGAAGATTAATATAAGATTTTTTATGATATTGATATTTAGTGTTACCGGCATCTAATCGATTGAATAAGTGTGAAGAAAACAAATTTAATTCCAACGAGAGGGAATGACTTTTATAACCAATGAAAAAAATCATCCTATTTTTCCTCCTCGGAGGGAGTACATTATTTGCACAAAGCCTTAAAAATTCAGGACAAATGAATCCTAATTTTAGCGGAAAAATATCCGGGAAGACTATCGACAGCAGAACCAATTTGCCGATTGAATACGCAAATCTTGTTCTCTTCAGAGTCAGAGATTCGGTTATGGTTACTGGAACTATTACCGACCCGAAAGGAGAATTCAGGCTTGAAAATGTAATGCAAGGCAAATACTATATGAAAGTCTCCTACATCGGCTATGAAAATAAAATCATCGGTGATATAATGGTCAATCCTCAATCACCCGAGAAAGACCTCGGGGTGATTTCTCTTAACCCTACCGCAGTGATGATAGGCGAAGTAGTCGTTTCTTCCGAAAAAGAAATGCTTACTTATAACCTCGATAAAAAGGTAATTAATGTAGAGAGGGATTTAACAAGCGTTGGAGGAACTGCACTTGATGTAATGCAAAATATTCCATCCGTTGCAGTGGATGCAGACGGTGGAGTTAGTTTACGCGGTAACCCGAACATTACATTTCTTGTTGACGGAAAGCCTTCAGGTCTTGCAGGAATTAGCAGTTCCGATGTACTGACTCAAATACCAGCAAGTTCAATCGAAAGAATCGAACTTGTAACGAATCCTTCGGCAAAGTATGACCCGGAAGGGACTGCCGGAATAATAAACATTGTCTTGAAGAAAAAATCCAACCTTGGGTTAAATGGTTTTCTATCTATGAATGCAGGTACCCGCGATAAATATAATACATCGCTTAACCTTAACTACAAATATGAGCATTTTAATCTTTTTATAAATTACGATACAAGGTTCAATAACTTTGAAGTTACAAGCAGTTCTTTACGAAACAGCATTACCGGGAATAATCTTTCCCTTTTAGATCAAGACCAAAACCTGTTTAATAAAAACAGGATGCACAATGCTACCGGGGGCATCGACTATTTTATTGATGATTTAAATACGATTAGTTTCAGTTTCCAGTTTAGAAATATGGGAATGACTAATTCCGGTTTGCTTGAAAGCAAAACCTTTGCTCCGATTGATTCTCTTTCAAAGTATTATACAAGAGAAAACTCGGCTGATAGGAATGTAGATTCTTACAACTATTTTTTAAGCTACAGGAAAACTTTCGGCAATAAATTTCAGGAACTAACTGCCGATGCAATGTACTCGGATAATGCGATGAGTAGAACCGAAGATATAACTCAAACCAATTTACTAAATAACCCGAATTCTCTTATTCTGCCATTATCATTGCAAAGAAATGAATCGAGGAATACAAACAAGATGGCATTACTTCAGTCGGATTATATTCATCCGGTAGGAGAAAAGGGAAGATTGGAAACGGGCATTAAAGGTACATACAAGAACCTTACAACAAAAAATGATTATTTCTTGTTCGATTACTCGTTAAATGATTGGTTCATGTCTCCTTCTTCAAAAAACTATTTCAACCTCAAGGAGCAGATATACGCTGCTTACGGAATATTTCAGCAAAAATTTGATTGGTTCAACTACCAGGTGGGTGTAAGAATTGAACAGGTCTTAACCGATGCACGCCTTGAAGGCAGCAATGAAGATTTTAAGAATGATTATTTCAGCTTGTATCCAACGCTTCATTTCGGATTTGTTGTTTCGGATTTGGATGAAATCCGTTTGAGTTACAGCAGAAGGGTTGATCGTCCTTCAAATAGACAGTTGAACCCTTTTATTGATAACACAGATAGTATGAATGTACTTTTCGGTAATCCAAAACTACAACCGCAGTATACTAATTCATTTGAGTTGGGTTATAATAAAACAATTGATAAAACATCGTTAACAACAACTGTTTTTTATAGAAGAACAGATGACCTGATTAGTACAATCAGTAATATCGATAACAACGGGGTTACGAATACAACATTCGCAAATATAGCCAAAGGGAATTACTACGGGGCAGAACTTATTGCGGTTCATCCTTTGCTTAAGTGGTGGAGACTTAATGCAAATTTCTCTTTCTACAAAACAGTAATTGATGACAACGGATTATCAAACATCAGTATTGATAAAAATAGCTGGACAGCAAAAATCAATTCACAAATGACACTATGGGAAGAAATTCAGATTCAACTTTCTTTCAACTATAATTCACCTACTATAATGTCGCAGCAATCTTTTCATATGGGAAGTTCGATCCTTTCTGCACAAGCCTGGTTGAAAGAAGTTTATTTTCTTGATGCAGCAATAAAAAAAGATTTTCTTGATGGAAGATTATCCGTTACGCTTCGTGTAAGCGATGTATTCAATACACGGAAATTTAACTCGGAAACTATGGGACAGGGGTTCTTTATCGACAGCTACAGGAAAATGGAATCGCGTACAGCTTATCTCGGTTTTACTTTTAGGTTAATGCCTAATGGGAAACAGAACGAATCCGAAAGAAGAAAACCGGATACGGAAGGAATGGATTTTTAATCAGCGGAGAAAGGCTGCCTCAAAATCTCTTTTAAGACAGCCTTTTTTAGAGATGTTTACTCTGTTGTTTTCTTCTTCTCTGTTTTTATAATAAACTTTTTATTGCTCCCCTCTTTTTCAATCTCCAAATCCAATTCAAATAACTGCTGTTTATCAATCAGATTCTTTAAGTACTCTTCGGCTTCGGAACCGGTAAAGTTTTTAACTACTTCTTCTCCGTTTTCAGTTGTTATTTCGGTAACGCTGACTCCATCGGTATCATCATCTTTTAATACTTTAATAACTTTTTTTGATTTGGAATCGCTCGAATCAATGAAAAACTTGCCCGGGTTCATTTTGATTTTAATTCTTTCTCCATCCTTTTTGATTAATAAAGTATTTTTTCCATCCGAAACAGAATCATCTTCTACGCCTTCTATATGTAGCTCAATGTTTTTATCGATTGATTTTCTTTTAAGTTTTTTGAACAGGTAAGCTGCTTCTTCCCCTTCTATTTCAACTGTTCCATCCGATGTGGTTATTGTTATTTTTTGAACATCTCCTTCGATGTTTTTTATTCTTTTATCCACTCCTTTTTTATCGATACTCTGAGGGAATAATAATAATGCCGGTAAGATTACGAATAAAAAAACAGTAGCGTATTTTAATTTCATCTGGTTTCCTTTCGGTTGTTTTGTTTTTATGATTTAGACGCATTCAAAAGAAAATGTTTCATGCATTTGGATGAGCGGTATATATTGTAAATGAATGAAAAATGTTGTTTTCTGCCCCGGTGGTAAAATTATCAATTTGGATAATAGGCGGTTGTTAATTAGTTTTATCCGCAGTATCAAACTAATTCTGGAAAAAGAGTGTAATGGCAAAGAATTTTATTTACAAATACCTTAGTGATAACGATATGAAATCAATCTCCGGTAAAATAAAAGAGGTTGAAAAAAGAACATCCGGTGAGCTTGTTGTATCAATTAAGAGAAAAAGACCGATGATGCAGAAGAAGAAACCTATTTCTGATCTTGCCGTAACCGAATTCAACAGGATCGGGATGTGTAAAACTGCGGATAGCACAGGAATTCTCCTGTTTATCCTTTTTGAAGATAGGGAGTTTTATATACTTGCAGATAAAGGAATCAATGAAAAAGTAGATAAGAATACATGGGAAGAAGTTAAAAACAATATGCAGAATTACTTCGTTAATGGGGAATATTGCAAAGGGATAATCAATTCTCTCGAACAGATGGGTAATATTCTTGCCAGTCATTTTCCTATTAAACCGGGAGATGTAAACGAAATAGCCGATGATGTAATAGTTTCTGAATAATAATAAAACGGAGTTCAACAATGAAAAAACTTGTTACTTTTATTTTTGCTTTATCAGCATTTACTTATGCACAATACTCAACCCCGAATACGGGAGTAATATGGAATCAAGATTCTCTTGTAGCTTATTCAAGTGGCGTTGTACAGGGTGTTTTTCCAAATTACACTATAAGCGGATTGATTACGGTTTCTGCAAATGACAGGGTGGAGCTTGACCCAAGTACGAACTATACATTTACAGCCTCTTCTGCCGGATTCGAAGTAAACGGTGTATTTAGAGCAGTAGGTACTCAAAATCTTCAAATACTTTTTACTGCAACATCTCAAGATTCGCTCGGTGCTTATCAAGGATTCAGATTCAATGATACAAGCATCGATAGTCTCTGTTTAATACGCTTTGCAATAATAGAGTATGCTTATTACGGCTTCCGGTGCGTGGATGCAAACCCGACACTTGAGAATAGTTACCTCTTCAAATGTAGAAGGGGAGTACAGCTTTCCGGTTCAAGTCCTGTTATTAAGAACAATGTAATTCATAGAAGTTACGAATACGGAATGACAATGACACTCGGCTCGTCCCCATTAATTGAATGGAATGAATTATTCGACAACAATACAAAAAATACTTCTGCAATGAACCAGATAAGCGTAGGAACACAAGGAGCAAATTCTCCTACAATCAGGTATAACAAAATCCATGGAAGTATTTATCATAGAACCGGCGGAATCAGTATTTCAACGCTTCTGAGCGGTTCTTCTTCAAGTTCCGAAATAGCATATAACGAAGTTTATAATAACAGTTTCGGTTTAACACTTACAGGCGGAAGCATTACATGCTACGTTCATGACAATAAGTTTTACAACAACAATATTAACCCTGATGCAAACGTTTCAGGCAGTGGAATTAATGTGAACGGTAACACAACCAATACCCCGGTAATTACGAGAAATGAAATCTATGGTAATTGGTGGGGGATAACAGTACAAAACGGTACTTCGATTCAAGCAGGACCGCAGCCTAATATCGG
>DAIRET010000016.1:0-27653 GCA_036795455.1 Ignavibacteriaceae bacterium | reverse complement strand
GCTACTTGGGTTTCACATTTGACGTTTCACTATTTATGAGATTTACCAATGACAACTAAAACTATATATAAAAAAATGATAACAACAATATTATTAATGACAGCAACACTGCTGATACAAAGCTGTGACAAACCTACTGAACCGCTACCAACGGAAGATAAGAAGGAAATCTGGGAGGTAATTCCAGAGTTAGCCGAAATAGATGTTCGCTATATTCTAAAACACGATAATACTATTTACCTCACCGGTTTAGCAACTGGAAGAGAGTACCGGGGTGCGATTTGGAAAACATCAGATGGTGAGAACTGGACAATGCTAAGAACTTTTAGCAAAGCTGTGGGACCTCTTGCATTAAATGGCGATTCTTTATTTTGTTTGGGGGATAGTTTATTCAGATATATTATACCATTAAACAAATGGGAAAATGTTTGTCAACCTTATCCGTTAAACACTGATGTTCAGGCCGTTTCTGAGATGATATTTTTCGGAAACACGTTATTTGCATTTGAGAATTATTTTCCAACAGCGGGCGTGTATAAAATTCATTCCAGCGGGGATATTGAAAACTTAGCTTCGTTATACATGTACACACCATTCGCTAAAATGATTAAAAAAAATGTAAACGATATGTGGTGTTATGCAAGGGGAAGATATCACAGCGGAGGTTTCTTTGTTTTTACATTAGAGGGTTTTAGTGTTTTGAGCGATGGCTTAACCCAACAAGTTTTATTAAACCCACCATCTAACTCAATGGAGATAAAAAATGATACTCTATTCGCAGGTTTTCGTTATCCCGGTATAATAAAGTATTTAGATGAATCAAATGTCTGGAGGAACTATACTGATTCAATTCCGACAACACGACTTGATGCAACCGCGCTTTATGTTGAACCAACTGAAATTTCTTATCTTGGCGATCGTATGTTTGTTTCGACAGATATTTATGGTGTGCTGGAATGGAAAAAGGGTCATGGTTGGATTGATATGGCGGAGGGTCTAAGAACTTATGATTGGTCAAATGGTATGGTTTTTTATCCGATTGTTTTTTTAGAGAATATTAACAATACACTTATTGCTGCCTCTGGCGCGCCAGGATATGCGGCTTGGGGTGGTTGTGGTGCATATAAATACAAAATTAATTAATCAATGGAGGGTGAGCCAAACAAATTAAAAATAATCCATTCCGGCGTTTGCGGCACCGGAATGGGAAGTGTAAACAAGAACAACAATTCAACAGTCTGGCTAACTGAAGGTGTATTTGTTTACACTGCTAATATAATAAACAATTAATTAAAATCCATTTCGTTGCTGCTTACATTGTATGTTTTATCGTGTACGAAATAGATTGAAATTCATTTTAGCAGGAGTAGCTATGTTAAAACTTTATAATTCATTATTTGCAATTTTATTTAGTATTTGCATATTCGCACAGACAGACCCGAACACTGATCCCAATTGGGATTGGGTAAACGGGGATTATCCGGGAGCTCCCTACCCGTCATCACAGTACAGAATGTATATTGTTAATTCTAATGGAGTACTTACCGATGTCCCTATAACAGCTCCATGGGGACAGGGTAATGCATGGATCGGATTACAGGATATGAAAAGAGAAGATGGGTGGGTGCTAATTTCTAGAGATTTTGGTACACCAAACCGGGCAGTATGGGCACAATATTTTGATGGTGCTCCATATTTTATTCTATATAACAAATTTAAAGGGATCTTAAGATTATTTATAATAGTTAAATCAAATCAAGATTTAACTTCTGGGGCGTTGGAGATCAAATTTCACCAGGATAACACATTCAAAACGGCAACATTAACCCATTTAAAACCACGAGCTTACGCAACGGATAAACTGTCTAATGTTCAAAACAATGCAGGCTTGGCACTTTCACAGAATATGAATGATAACTGGGCGTGGGCTGATTATCCTATGGCCTATGATCCAACTTTTATTGCAACTGAAAATGGAGCGTGGCTTGACTTTCAAGTTATTGGAACTATTGAAAGCGCTATAAAGGTAGCAGGAACGGGGACGGGGATAAATGGTGAACAAAAAGCGGTTCGGGATTTTATGACCGGAACAAATAATGGTGCAGTTACTTTAACTACTGCATCGCCAGAAGTAAACACCACAATAAATTTTAATCAGTTTACCACGAGTGTCTTTGGAACAGCTTCTAGCTGGGATAAATGGCAACAGACAATTATTGATTTTAACAAAAAACTGCCAATTTTGGATAACCCTAGCCCCATTTCTGTTGTAAATAATAATCTAAAACTCTTTTTAAATAATATTGAAAACAATTGGTTATTTAAAGGAATCCCTTTTATAGGAGCAGCAGTAGGATTGGTGGATTTTTTAGTTGGAGGTGGGGAAAAGAATGATCAAACCATTCAACCCTCATTTACAGGTATGAATTTAGCTTTAAACGGCTCAATAACAACAACTCTTAAATTACCAAATCCCAGGAGAATCCAGGTTCCTTCCTCAAAGTTAAATCCTAATGTAGCAGTTTTCGGTAGCAACACACCCTTGGTCTATAATTCAAATGTTGGGGTATTAAATTTAACCAGTACGCCAGTTGTAAAATATAAAACATATTACCAATCATATGGAAATAATCTATCAAGACAATATATAGATTGTCAGATGCAGGATAATTTAAACATTGCTGTTAATCCGGCTAGCGGGTTAACTATAGATAGTATCATGGCTTGTATAGTTATGGATCCTAGCAAAAATGTAAATCTTCAAAATCCAACATCTGATCCGGATTTGAATCTACTCGCTACTTGGACTACTGGCACAAATCCAAAACTTGCCCTAGAATCCAGTTTGGAAGGTAGGTTTATTTTTAGCTCAAAAATGGTTCCTTACGATGCATTTAAATATCAAAGAGTTCAAGGTCCGATAGGAAATTACACCCCGGATATAACAATTAAAATTAAAGCTATACTACACAGAACGGACGACCCAACCGCACAACCAGTGCTGATGGTATTAACTTATGAGCCCGATCTTGTTGCTGACGGAACCGGAAACTATCTAGAACCATTTTATGTAAAGGTTTCACGTGTTTTTGAGTTTGACACCGATCAAGTTCAACCATCAGTTTTTGGTTTCGGAGCCAACCCCGCCTCAGTTTCTACTCCTTCAACAATCGGAAATTACGTGTTTGCAGGATGGAGTGATGGAGGTAACGAATTGAATAGGACTTTTTCAAGTACCACAAATGTTCAGGCTATTTATAAATATATAAATAATACAAATCAAAGTGCAGCGCTTACATACAACGGTCAGAGAAAATGTGTGAAGGCATTGGAAAATAATCACCTATTACTTGTATATGAAAGTATGGGTAAAATCTGGATTGAAAAAAGCACTAATAACGGGGGCACATGGGTTTTGGGAAATGGTGGAAAACCAATTTCAACGGCAACGGCTAAGCATCCATCGATATCACAAGTAGGGGAACACAAATTTGTTATTGTTTATCAAAAACTCAATTTTGGTGGATCATTTAACATTGTGGCTTCATACTATAATCTTTATGCAGATGATATTAAGGATGAAAAAATTGTTGCCGAACGACTCGATAAAGAATTTTCGGATGAAGCAACAGTAGTTATCGGCAACAGCCGTGCTGGATTAACAGATTTTTTAATAATCTGGCACGAAGAGTTTTACGGTGGTTTATCTCCCGAAGGAGGTTTGTATTATCGTCTTGGTCGAATTACTACAAATCCTGATAACCCGTACGGTATTATTGAATTCTTAACGAACGGATTCATCGGCTCAACCTCTGCTAGTTCGGTCAATCCCACTATAGCCTGTAAAGACGAACAGATATATTATCCAATAAAATTTCATCTTGTTTGGCAAAATAATGTGAGTACTTCAGCTTCAACAATACGGTATAGAGAGATAACCTATAACGGACAACAATTAACATTGGGTACAGAACAGGTGTTATCAAACGGTAGCGGTTATACAAAAAATCATAATCCATCAACCACTGTAATGAATGATAACATACCGAGAGTTACCTGGCGGGGTGAACGTACTGTTATACATGAAGAAGAAAAAGAAATTTTAGATAAAATTCAGAGTACAACAACCGAAAGCAAAGTTTTGTTTACAGACCCTTCGGTAAGTTATTTTTGGGGATTCGGTTCAAATGTTGGAAAACCCACAATTAATCGTTCAACAGATAACTTGAAATACTATATGGCATGGAGTGAACCATATCAAGGCGCCCCTAACGGTAAAAGCGTTGACAATACTTTGAACAGTATTAACATAAAAACTCTCTCCGGTTTAACAGGAACAGACATCCAGGTGGTGAATGGAGCAACCGGCAGCCAGATGTATGCTGTTTCATTAAACAATTCCAGTGGACTCCCTTACTATTTCCAGATATCTAATGTTGTTCCAAGTCAGATGGAGAAGGAAGAGTTGGTTCTTTCCGGTATTGGTCGGGAAGGAGTAGTTTATAACGGCTCCGCACAGTTTTACTTTATGATAGGTGACGTTATCGTAAACGGAAGTGAAGTAGACTTTGTAGATGTCCCGGCTTCAACTGTATTTTCAAGCGATAGCGTTCTGAACCGCTATATGCAAACAGAAACTTTTACTCTGGATAATTCAAGCGAGTTTCTGTACAGTGTTCAATACGGAATAACCGATTCGGCAGCGGTAGACAATTATTTGCAAAACGGGAATAGTATAAGTTTTGCAGTAGAGTTAATTGATGCAGCTACCGGAGCATTACTCGGTAAATTCGATGAAGTTACATACAACTCACAAAACATTTACCAATACGATAATCTATCTTACGAAGTAAATACCGAAGGAATAGGAAATCGTGAAGTTTACTTAAGGTTAGCAACAAACAACAATGGAAATGTTTCTCGTTCATTAACCATAGTTGGTGCAGACGCAAGCTTAATAGCAAAAAGACATACTAAAAAAGTTGGCTTTAATGGTATAGCTGCAGTAACCGATTACGCACTATCTCAAAATTACCCGAACCCTTTTAACCCGGTAACAACGATTAATTATCAAATACCGAAAGACGGGTTTGTATCGTTAAAGGTTTACGATATACTCGGTAAAGAGATTGCAACTCTTGTAAACAGTGATAAAGCACAGGGAAAATACACTGTAGAATTTGACGGAAGCAGATTCGCAAGCGGAATGTACATCTACAAACTTCAAAGTGGAGATTTTGTAGAAACCCGCAAAATGATGCTGCTGAAGTAAAAAAATAATACTTTTTAAAAGCGGTTGGGTGAAATTTCTTAACCGCTTTTTTATTTATTAAAACCATTCTTATTTTTACTACCGGATTTGAAATAAATCTTTAGGTCTTAAGCTGAACAATTTTTAACTATCTTTAGGAGTAATAATGTTAGCTCGAAAAATATTCCTTCCTTTACTGCTTTTAGTTTTCTTTTTGAATTCCCCCGTAATTCCATCGGATGATATTCCACCGGTACCAAGGGAAATGCGGGGTGTTTGGGTTGCAACTGTTGCAAATATCGATTGGCCTTCACAACCTGGTTTAAGTGTTGAAGTTCAAAAACAGGAAGCACTTGCTATTATTCAACGTGTTGCGGAGTTGAATATGAATGCTGTTGTTTTACAAGTACGTCCGCAATGCGATGCAATTTATCAATCCGATCTTGAACCCTGGTCGTATTATCTTACCGGCGAGCAGGGAAAAGCACCGGAACCGTTTTATGACCCGCTTGAATTTTGGATAAACGAGTGTCATTCACGCGGGATAGAACTTCACGCATGGCTTAATCCCTACAGGGCAAACCATTCTGCAATGAGAAGTGAAATCTCGCCGAAGTCGATTGTAAAGCAGAGACCTGACCTTGTAAAAAAGCTCGGCGATGCAGGCTATTACTGGATGAACCCTGCTTTGAAAGAATCACAGGACCATACAATGACGGTAATATTGGATATAATAAATCGTTACGATGTCGATGCAATTCACTTTGACGATTATTTTTATCCCTATAGAGACTATAACAACGGCAATGATTTCCCGGATGACGACACTTATGCCGGCTATGTAAAAAGCGGTGGCAAATTATCACAAAACGATTGGAGGCGCGATGCAATCAATCAATTTGTTAAAAGAGTATACGAAGAAATGAAAAAAGAAAAACCGCATGTTAAATTTGGAATAAGTCCATACGGTATTTATAAAGTGGGAGTTCCACCGGAAATCCAGGTTACATTTGATCAGTATGATGGTCTTTATGCAGATGCAAAACTTTGGTTGAATGAAGGCTGGTTCGATTACTACGTGCCTCAATTGTACTGGAATATTTCACGGATAGAACTAAGCTACCCGGTACTTCTTAACTGGTGGAAATCGGAAAACAGAACCGGGAAAAATTTATGGATCGGATTGTTTATTAGACCGGAAATAGAAAAGAAAGAAATGGCACTTGAAATAGTAAACCAGGTTATGGTTGCAAGAGGAATGCTGCCGGAATCACCCGGGACAATGTCATTCAGCATGAGGTCTCTTATGCCTGCTGATAGTGCTGTCAGTAAAGCATTGACTGCGGGACCATTTAGAACACCGGCAATAATTCCCGCTTACCCGTGGCTTGATAACGAACCGCCGGAATCTCCAGCCGTTGAAGTTAAAAAAGAAGACGGGTTGTTAAATTTATCATGGAGCGCCGCGGAAAAAGAAAAACCGTTTCTATTCATATTAAGTATTTGCAGCGACAGTGCGTGGAGCAATCATATTCTTCCGGCAAACACAACCGGTTATTCTGTCCCGCTTGAAGGGAAAAGAATAACTGCGGTTGCAGTCTCTTCGGTTGATAGATGCGGAAATGAAAGTAAGAAAACTATAGTTTCGGTATTTTAACCATTTTGCATAGAGATACATTTTTTATGAGTGTATCTCTACACCTTTCTTGAGTAGAACTCCAGCTTTTTTACAATTGAATAGCTGCAATAAGTAAAAAAGAATGCAGCAATTACATCTATTGTATAATGTACATGTTGGATTACTACAAGTGCGGCAATAACAATTGTAACAATAAGGAAAAGTATCCTTTCTCTTTTAGCTTTTGCAGTTAAAAAGAGAATAAACATTGTTGCCGTATGTCCCGAGAAAAACAAATCTTTTGTTAGCAGTTGCCCCGTTCCGAAAAACTCAATAAATGGGTCCTGAAGCGGAATCATTGTTACCGGCGGTTCAAGAGGCAGCAGGTACATCGCTAAAATTCTAAACGCTATCATTATTGTATAAACACGTAACGCCTCTATCAACTTAGCGGGTGTTTTTATCAAGAAAAAAATTCCCCACACCAAAGACGAATAAAGGAGTATAAATATTATCCATGTTAAATCAAAGGGTGAAAAAAATGATAATAACGGGTCTGTAAACCGAAACCCTTCTCTTGCTTCAATAAAAATCAAAAACCGCGAATAGAAATAGACTAAAAGAAGCAAAATTATTACCGGGATTAAGAACTGTTTTATAAATCCTGCGCCCTTTAATATTTCTTTCCAACTTTTGTTGCCGTTGTATTCTGTATTCATTTTGTCCCGGTTTGCTCAATGCTCTAAAAAAACTAAAAACTCTCGCTATAATTTATTAATTTTCGGGTGATAAATTTAAGGAGAAACTAAAATGAAAGCATCTGTAGAGATAAGCTTATACCCGCTTAATGAAAACTACAAAGAGATTATCAAAAACTTTATCGAAGAAATAAACCGTAAAAACAGCAACCTTAAAATTGAAACGAATTTAATGAGCACACAAATTTTCGGAGACTATGATGAAGTTTTTTCTTTACTCAAAACCGGGATGAAAGAAGTGTTTGAAAAACATCCGGCAATTTTTGTAATGAAGTTTATCGGGAAAGATTTAACAGAATAATCATTCTTTATTATCTTCCATATAAACCGTTTCCCTATTCTATAATCATTAAACAATTGAGAATACAAAATGAAAAAAATAATATTGACTTTAATCCTCTTTTCACTACCGGTATCAGCACAGAATTGGCTAAGGGTTGATTCCGTTTTTGCACCGATGGGAGTTACAGCTCAAAGTTTCTCCGCACCCGCATTTACCGATATTGATTCAGACGGCGACTTTGATCTTTTCCTTGGAAATATCAGCGACCGGGTTGAATTTTTTGAAAACATAGGGACTTTCGACACTCCCCTTTTCAGTAAAGATACAAGCATCCTCTCCTCAATTTATGCAGGCGGATACCAATTCACAAATTCAGATTATCCTGCTTTGATTGACCTTGACAATGATGGCGATTTCGACCTTGTTATTGGCGGTTATAACGGGTTAATCTATTATGAAAATATAGGCGATTCCACCACTCCGGTTTGGCAAAAAATTGATACTCTTTTTACAGGCGTCAACTCCGAAATCGGTACTGACCCGAAACCTGCGTTTGCCGATCTTGATGATGATGGCGACCTTGACCTTCTTGTTGGTATTGGAGAATCTTTACTCGGTGGACCTACAGCCGGGATTACAATCGGTTTTAGAAATGTCGGAACTCCAACATCACCGGCTTTTCAAAGAGATAACACATTAACTGCAAGCATTTCGGATATCGGGTTGAATTCTTACCCGACATTTGCAGACCTTGACGATGACGGCGATTACGATCTTTTACTTGGAAGAGACCTTGCTTCTTTTGTTTATTATAAAAATGCGGGAACTCCGCTGGTTCCTTCTTGGCAGGCTAACTATACTGTTTTTGGTGGTGTTGAAAATCAAAGGTACTGGAAGAATCCTACTTTCTGCGACATTGATGGCGATAGTTTGCTTGACCTTGTTTATGGTACGGATATCGGGTTATTGTATTTTTATAAAAACGTGGGAACAGCAACCGGTCCGGCTTTTCAGTATAACGCTGATTATTTTACAATTATCAAAGGAAGCGGCGGAGCTTCGGTTTCTTTTGCAGACCTCGATCAAGACGGCGATTTTGATATGATAAGCGGTAACCAGCTTGGAACATTTGAATATTTCAGGAATGACGGAACCAACTTAAAACCGGATTTTAAAAAAGTTACTGCTCCTTTCCCGAATTATGACGTTGGTGCATACAGCACGCCGGTTTTTGTTGACCTTCAGGGTGATAATTTCCCCGATATAGTATCCGGTACTTTAGCCGGTGATTTATATTGTTATTTGAATAACAACGGAACATTTTCTTACAACAATACTATTTTCAGCGGAATAGACATAGGGTGGTCAAGTATCCCTTCTTTCGCCGATATTAATGGGGACGGCAACCTTGATTTATTAGTCGGAGCTGAAACAGCCGCAAATGTCTCTTTTTATTTAAATGACAGCAATAACGTTTTTACCCTGGACAACTCCCTTTTGTCAGGTATTTCTTTCCCGAATTATAACCGTCCGGTTTTTGTTGATATTGATAACGATGGTGATTATGATGTTGTTATCGGGCGATCCAACGGTAGTCTTGTTTTCTATCAAAACGGCGGTGATGCATCCACACCATCCTGGAAGCTGAACGATACTTTGTTTGCCGGAATCAAAGTTAAACAAAATGCTCATCCCGGATTTGCCGATCTTGACGGCGACGGCAGGCTTGATATGGTTATCGGCGAATATGACGGTAATTTTACTTATTACAAAAATCTATTTGCACCGGTTACCGGTATTAATGAAAATACTGAAGACGTGCCCAACAGTTTTGTTCTATCGCAAAACTATCCGAATCCATTTAACCCGATTACGACAATTAAATATTCAATACCGTCAAACGTCAAACATGAGATTACAAACGTGAAACTCATTGTATTTGATATGCTTGGCAAAGAAGTGGCAACACTTGTAAATGAACAAAAAGCTCCCGGCAATTACGAGATAACTTTTGATGCGGGTAAGTTGTCCAGCGGAATTTATATTTATAAACTGCAAAGCGTTGGTTTTTCACAATCCCGCAAAATGCTGCTTTTGAAGTAAGAATATATTGCGGAAATTTTCGCAATAATTATTAATCATTATAAAGGGGCTGTCTAAAAAGTTTTTTTAGTGAGGGTTTAGTGTTTTTGTGATTTGGTGGTGAATAAAATTTTTATTTGTCCAAAGAGGCTTTCCTTTTCCCCACAAAAGGACTAAAGAATATAAAACTTTTTATGACAGCCCCTTGTTTTAGCCCTATTAAAACAACAAACCATTTATGAAGTTTTTGATTATCGGACATACGGTTGAGGATCACATCTTCTATAGAGGAAGAAACCAGCAAGTAAAACCGGGCGGAATCTACTATGCTGCTGCCGGGATGCATTATTTTAAATCGGATGAAGATGAGATTTTTCTTGCGTCTTCGATTGAGGATGAAAATTATTATCTGTTTAGAGATGTATACGACGGGATAAATAAAAAGTATCTTTATAAAGTGCCGACTATTCCCAAAGTTCATCTGAATGTATTCGACAACAAGGAGAGGCATGAGCATTACGAAAACATTACAGATAAATTAGAGATTGATTTTTCCTGCTTGAATGAATTCGATGGTATATTTATTAATATCGTTACTGGCTTCGATATTTCTGCGGAAGACATCATAAATATAAGGAAACACTATTCCGGTAAAATTTATATCGACATTCACTCCCTTTCACGCGGACTGGAGCCGAATTATGTAAGAATTTTTCGTTCAATTCCCGATGTTGATAAATGGTTATCGTCTGTTGATATATTGCAGGCTAACGAAAATGAAATTTTAACTTTAAGCAAATACAAGGATGAATTGTTAATTGCAAAAGAATTGTTTTCGCACGGCATTAAAATATTCATCAATACAAAAGGGGATAAAGGAACCACATTGATTTCCAGCGAAGAAACCGGTATTTCGGTTTTTGATGTTCCGCCGATTAATATTAAAACAGAAAACCGTATCGGGTGCGGTGATGTTTTTGGCGCTGTATTTTTCTATTCTTATATTAAATTTGGTGATAAGATAAAAGCATTAAATCTGGCAAATATTGCCGGTGGCTGCATAGCCTCTTATCAAAACATTAATCAGATTAAGAACTTAAAAGAAGATGTTTTCTCACGATATACTTAAAAAAAGAATTTTGATTTTCGGCTCGAACGGGATGCTGGGGCAGCGAACGGCACAATTCTATCTTTCTAAAGATAATTTTGAACTGCTCGGGGCTTCGGTAGAAGAGCAATCAGTAAACCCGGAACTTCATTATAAAAAAGTCGACTTGACCAAAAGAGAAGAAGTAAAAAAAGTTGCTCTCGACTTTTATCCCGACTTTATAATCAACGCTGCGGCATTCACCGCGGTTGACCGTTGCGAAATCGAGAGAGAAACTTCGTGGAAAGTCAATGTAAGGGAGTAGAATATATTTCCGAAGCTGCAAGGGTATTGGATTCGCACGTTATTCACTTCTCAACCGATTACGTGTTCGACGGAAAGAACGGTCCGTATTCCGAGAAAGATAAGCCGAACCCGGTCAGCTACTACGGGCGGACTAAACTTGCAAGCGAAAACGCATTAAACATATCCGGGGCAATACACACTATTTTTAGAATCAACGTGCTGTACGGTGTTGCTCCGTTCAGCAGACCCGATTATGTTAGATGGGTGGTTTCATCATTACGGCAGGGGAATAAAATCAACATCGTTACGGACCAAATTAACAACCCGACATTTATTGATGATATTGTGCAGGCAATCAATAAAATAATCGATTTTAAAAAGACGGGGATTTTCAATATCGGGGGAAGAGAATTCCTGTCACGCTACGATTTCACTCTCCGTATTGCTGATTTCTTCCGTCTAGATAAATCTCTTATTAATCCTATCATAACCGAAGAGTTGAATCAACCTGCACCGCGACCGCTTAAATCGGGACTGTTGACGATTAAGGCGGAAACGCAACTCGGCTTTAAACCTGTCAGCATGGAAGACTCGTTTAACTTGATGAAACAAGAACTTAAATTATAACTTCTACGGGAGGATGTTTTGAAAGCAAAAAACTTTTTATTCTTTATTCTATCAATCTTTGCTGCCTCAGTGCTTATGAATGAAAATAGCTTCTCACAGGACAAAAAATTTCCCCGTTGGGCAAAGGGAATTGTCTGGTATCAAATATTCCCTGAAAGATTTGCCAACAGCGATTACACAAATGACCCCGACCCGGGAAAAGTTTTTATAAACCAGAAAGAAATCCCGGAAGGATGGAACATTACTCCCTGGACTTCAAACTGGTTTGCTAAATCGGAGTGGGAAGAAAAACTCGGCGGACCGGTACGCAGATATTTTACATCCAGGCGATACGGCGGCGATATTCAAGGAATAATTGATAAACTTGATTATTTGAAGCAACTCGGAATAAACGGAATTTACATTAACCCGATCTTTGATGCTGTTTCAATGCACAAGTACGACGGCAGCACATTTCACCATATTGATATTCACTTCGGTCCCGACCCGGAAGGAGATAGAAAGTTGATTGATACTGAAACTCCCGATGACCCGAACGCCTGGGTTTGGACTTCAGCCGACAAACTGTTTCTGAAACTAATCGGTGAAGTACACAAAAGAAATATGTACATAATTATCGACGGCGTGTTTAATCATACCGGCGAACAGTTCTGGGCATTTAAGGACATTGTTAAAAACGGGAAAGACTCGAAATACTCCGATTGGTTTTTTATAGAAAAATGGGACGACCCGGCAACACCTGAAAATGAATTCGATTATAAAGGATGGTGGGGACACAAATCGCTCCCGGAGTTCAACAGAACAGAAAACGATCTTCATCCGGGGGTAAAAAAGTATATCTTTGATGCAACGGTAAGATGGCTTGACCCTAACGGAGACGGCGACTTTTCTGACGGAATCGACGGCTGGCGGCTGGATGTTGCACGCGATGTTCCTCTCGGCTTTTGGCGTGATTGGAATAAACATGTAAAAAGTATTAATCCATGCGCATTAATTATCGGCGAACTCTGGGAAATCTCTTCCGACTTCATTTCGGAAGACGGGGTGTTTGATGCGTTGATGAATTACAACTTTGCTTTCGCAGTCAACAAATTTTTTATTGCACAAAAAGAGAAAATAAAAACATCAGAGTTTATCGCATTGTTGAAAGAGATCGATAAATCGTATCCCGAAAGAAATCTTCATTTGCTTCAAAATCTATTGACTTCTCACGATACCGAAAGGCTGTCGTCAATGATTCTTAACCCGGATAGAAAATATGATTCGGACTCGGACGAAAGAAACACAAGCTACAATCCCGGCAAACCGGGGAAAGAGGTATATGACTTTCAAAAGTTGATTGCGGCGTTTCAAATGACTTACCGCGGTGCACCGATGATTTATTACGGAGACGAAATAGGGATGTGGGGTGCAGATGATCCGCACTGCAGAAAGCCAATGATATGGAGCGACTTAAAGTATGATGACGAAGTAATTGATGAAACATCCGGGTTCAAGAAAGGACGCGGAATTTATTCCGTTGAACAGAACGACGAACTTTTTGAGTTTTATAAAAAGTTAATTGCCGTAAAGAATAAGAGCGATGCTTTGCTTTACGGAGATGTAAAGTTTATCCATCAAAGCGATGAAAACAAAACCTTTGCCTTTAATCGAAAACATGAATCGGAAGAGTACATCGTTTTATTCAACATTGACAAGAAAGAACATAGCATCGATTTTAAATCCCAAAAGAAAGAGTTGAAAGACGCATTAACCGGCGAAGTAATTAAAAAAACAAAATCGAAATTTGAAATACAACTTCCGGCTGAATCGTTCAGAATATTTTATTAAACGAAAGCCGGTTGTAAAAAGAATATCCAGTTAATATGAGAAAAGAATCAAATCAAATAGAAACGAGCCGGTCAACAAAGAAAACCCTTGTTGAAAAATATAAAGGTTTTGTTTTCGATCTTGACGGTACAATTTACCGCGGCGAAAAACTAATTCCCGGGGCGGACAAGACAATCAATAAAATCCGTGCACTGGACAAAAAAGTAATTTTTGTTTCAAACAAAACAACCGATTCGCCCGGTGATTATTTGAGGTTTTTAGTTTCAAACGGGGTTGAAATCTATCCGGGAGAGCTGATAACAGCCTCTACTGTGATAATCAATTATCTATCTAATAACTATCCCGCAGCGAAGTTTTACGCTATCGGAGAAGATAAATTTATTGAAGAATTGCAAAGTAACGGGTTTGTTTACACACAGAGTTACAACGAAGTTGAAGTTGTAATTGTAACCCTTGACAGAACATTAAACTATCAGAAACTTGAAATCGCAGCCCGCAGTCTTGAAAACGGTGCTAAATTTTTTGCTGCAAATATTGACGATACCTGTCCGGTTGATAGCGGGGAAATACTTGATGCTGGTTCAACAATTTCCGCACTTGAAAAAAGAACTCACCGAAAACTGGAACTTCATTTCGGAAAGCCTTCTGAATTTATGATCAAAGAAGTATTAAACAGAATTCAATTAAGTAAAGAGGATATTTTAATAACGGGAGACAGAATCGAAACCGATATTGCAATGGGGAGTGCATTCGGGATTGATACTGCGCTCGTAAACACCGGCATAAAGAATTTTCCAAACGGGAGTATAAAACCCGCTTATATTCTTAACTCGATCAACAACCTTTTTGATGTTTCAACTTAAAAATGTTTTTACTGTCGTAAAAGAGCATCTTAAAAAGCGAAAATTGTTATCCGCTTTTCTGCTGTTCTTTGTTGCTTCGGTATTGTTGAACATTTTGTTTCCATTACCAGTACAAAAGGAAAATTCAAAAGTAGTGCTTGCAAAGGATGGCACTCTTTTAACAGCATTCCTAACGGTGGATGATAAATGGAGGCTGCCGGTTCATCTTGACGAAATTTCTCCGCAATTAATTGAAGCGATAATTCAAAAAGAAGACAAATGGTTTTACTGGCACCCGGGAGTAAACCCGGTTTCTTTGGTTAAAGCTTTCTTCACAAACTTGATAAGCGGGGAAATAGTATCCGGTGCATCAACAATAACGATGCAAACAGCGAGAATGCTTGAGCCGGCAAGAAGAACATATCTTAATAAATTTCTTGAAATGCTGCGGGCCGTCCAGCTTGAGGTGTTTTTTTCGAAAGACGAAATTCTTGAAATGTATTTATCAATGCTTCCTTACGGCGGCAACATTGAGGGAGTTAAATCGGCGTCTTATATATATTTCAACCGTCCGCCGGCAAAATTAAGTTTGTCCCAATCAATTTTACTTGCTGTTATTCCTAATGATCCCAACCGGTTGAGAATAGACCGCTCAATCGAAAAGACAATTGAAGCAAGAAATAAATGGCTGGAAAAATTTAAGGTTGCGGGAGTCTTTACCAAACATGAACTGAACGATGCAGCAAATGAACCAATTTCCCCGGCAAGGTATCAGATGCCTCTTATTGCCCCGCATTTCTGTTATTTCGTTAATAAAAAGTATAGCCGTACAGAGCTAAGAACAACGCTTGACTTAAAGACACAGAAAATTGCGGAACAGCTATTATTAAACTATGTGAATCGTGTAAAAATAAAAGGTGTGTCCAACGGAGCAGTTTTTGTCATTGATAATAAAACCGCTTCTGTTGCTGCTTATTGCGGTTCAAGTGATTTTTACGATGCTACGGCTTCCGGACAGGTAAATGGAGTAAACGCAGTTCGTTCTCCAGGTTCAACATTAAAACCTGCATTGTATGCGTTCGCATTCGATATCGGAATGCTTACGCCAAAAATGAGACTGCTTGATATTCCTTCGGACTTCGGCGGTTACGAGCCTGAAAACTTCACACCTGAATTTAAAGGGAGTGTAACTGCCGCTTATGCTTTATTAAATTCGCTAAATGTTCCGGCAGTAAGATTGCTGAATGATGTTGAATTAAAGCGTTTCATTTCTTTACTGAAGAAAAGCGGTTTCAATGAAATAGAAGAGCAAGAGAGCAAACTCGGTTTATCACTTATTCTCGGCGGGTGCGGCGTTAGGCTTGAACAATTAACAAACTTCTTTTCTTCATTTGCAAAAGAGGGGAAGTTATACAAAACGAGATTTTTAATTAATGAACCGGAGACAAACATACGGGTTTTCTCTGCCTCGTCTTCATATATGATTGCAGATATTTTATCCGGAAGTGAGCGACCCGATTTCCCTAAAGATATTTTAAGCGCTACAAGTATGCCCCGCGTTGCATGGAAAACCGGCACTTCATATGGCAAAAGGGATGCGTGGGCAATAGGATTTACACCCCGTTATACAATCGGTGTTTGGATGGGAAATTTTGACGGCAAAGGCTCTCCATATTTATCCGGCGCCGAAATGGCTGTCCCGCTGCTTCTCGATCTTTTTAATTCAATTGATAAAGAAGAAAATAAATCGTGGTTCCGAAAACCTGAAAGTCTTGGCGAAAGAAAAGTCTGTGCCGAAACCGGTTTGCTCCCTTCGGTCTTTTGTAAAGAGACAACCAAAGATTTTTACATAAGAAATGTTTCGCACAGCAAAACATGTAATCTTAATAAAGAAATTTTCGTCAGCGATGATGAAAGCATTTCATACTGCATAGAGTGTCTTCCGAAAGAAGGTTATAAAAAGAAAGTTTATACCGTATATGAACCGGAACTCTCTTTATGGTATGATAAGAATAACTATTACTATGAAAAACCTCCTACGCATAATCCATTGTGCCAGGTACGGTTTACAAGCGGCGGACCGAATATAATTTCACCGTCCGAAAATTTCGAATATTTATTGGAAGAAAATTCCGGGCAGGAATTAATGCTTCAAGCGGCTTCAGATGGCACAGTTAAAACTCACTTCTGGTATATAAATGAAAAGTTCTATAAAAAAAGCAGCCCCTTCGAAAAGATATTTTTCAAACCGGGAAAAGGGAAAAACATAATCGCATGTCTTGATGACAAAGGAAGGGAATCAACCGTGATAATCAATGTAAAATATTACTGATTGATGTTTTCAATTTAATCAAGGTTCAAAGCGTAATTTCTTAGAAAAATCCCCCTTAATGTTTTATATTTGCAGAAAAATTAACGAACCGAACAACAATTCGAGCATCTTTTTTCACAATTAAAAGGAGTAAACATGTTGAAATCATTATTGATACTGACGGTGCTTCCATTTTTTTTATTTTCAAAAGGGGGAGAAGATAGAAATATGAACAACCCGTTTTTCAGTGAATACAAAACACCGTTCCAAACACCGCCATTCGATTTAATTAAGAACGAGCATTATTTCCCGGCTTTTGAAGAGGGGATGAAACAGCAAAAAGCAGAAGTTGAGGTAATTATTAACAATCCCGCAGCCCCGACTTTTGAAAACACTATTGATGCAATGGAGAAAAGCGGAGAATTACTTGATAAAGTAAGCCGCGTATTTTACACTCTTTATTCCGCACACACGAATAATGATATACAGCAGATTTCAAAAGACGTTGCCCCACTGTTATCAAAGCATAGCGATGATATTAGTCTAAATGAAAAACTTTTTGAACGAATTAAAACCCTTTATAATGAAAAAGATGGGTTGAACCTAACTTCAGAGCAAAACCGTCTACTTGAAAAATATTATAAAAATTTCGTGAGACGCGGAGCAAATCTTAACGATGCAGAAAAAGATCAGTTAAGAAAGATTAATGAAGAGCTATCACTTTTATCTCTCAAGTTCAGCGAGAATGTATTGAAAGAAACTAACGCATTTCAGCTCTTTATTGATAACGAAGCAGACTTAAAAGGTTTGCCCGAAGCAGTTGAAATAGCAGCCGCAGAAGCAGCGAAAGCAAAAGGAAATGAAGGGAAGTGGCTTTTCACATTACATAAACCAAGTTTTATCCCTTACCTTCAATACGGGGAAAATAGAGAAATACGCGAGAAACTTTTTAAGGGTTATATTAACCGCGGCGATAATAATAATGACAACGACAATAAAGAAATAATAGCAAAAGTTGTTTCTTTAAGGATAAAAAAAGCTAATCTTCTTGGGTATAAAACCCATGCCGATTTTATACTCGAAGAAAACATGGCAAAGACTTCCGAAAGAGTTTATGAGTTCTTGAACCAGATTTGGGAACCGGCACTTAAAATGGCAAAGCAGGAAGTTGAAGAACTTCAAAAAATGATTGAAGAAGAAGGAAACGATTTTAAGCTTGAAGCATGGGATTGGTGGTACTACGCAGAAAAATTGAAAAAAGCAAAGTTTGATCTTGATGAGGAAATGCTGCGCCCCTATTTCAAACTTGAAAATGTAATTGACGGAGTTTTTACGGTTGCAAACAAATTATTCGGTTTGCAATTTGTCGAACTAAAAAACATCCCAGTTTACCAGGAAGAAGTAAAGGTATTTGAAGTTAAAAATGCCGACGGTTCCCATGTAGGAATTTTGTTCACCGACTATTTCCCTCGTGAAAGTAAGCGCGCCGGAGCGTGGATGGGTGCTTTCCGTTCACAGTCTAATTTAGGCGGAGAAATGATTACGCCTGTAATTACAAATGTCGGTAATTTTTCTAAACCGGCAGGGGATAAACCCGCATTATTAAATCTTGATGAAGTGAATACTTTGTTTCATGAATTCGGACATGCATTACACGGACTGCTTTCCAATGTTACATATCCTTCACTATCCGGGACTTCCGTACCGAGAGATTTTGTAGAGCTCCCTTCGCAAATAATGGAAAACTGGGCAACCCACCCCGAAGTATTGAAAATTTACGCTAAACATTACGAAACCGGCGAAGTAATGCCAGACGAATTAATTGAAAAAATTGAGAAATCGGAGCATTTCAATATGGGATTCGTAACCGTAGAATATCTTTCGGCTGCTTTTCTTGATATGGATTGGCATACTTTAAAGGAAGATATTGTAACTGATGTGAACAAATTTGATGAAGAATCCCTCAACAAAATCGGCATGATTCCGGAAATTGTAGTAAGGTACAGAAGCACATATTTCTCTCACATTTTCTCCGGCGGGTATTCTGCGGGATATTACAGCTACATCTGGGCAGAAGTGCTTGACTCGGATGCCTTTGAAGCATTTAAGGAAGCAGGAAATGTTTTTGATACGAAAACAGCAAAACTGTTCAGAGAAAATGTTCTTTCAAAGGGCGGAACTGACGACCCGATGCTTCTCTACAAAAAATTCAGAGGTGCAGAACCGAAAGTTGAAGCACTTCTTAAAAAACGTGGGTTGAACTAACCGCCTATAATGAGGCGGAACTCCCCACTTTTTAATTGAATTTCAAAGAATAACCCGGTATTTCCGCCGGGTTATTCTTTTTGACATCTGAAAAATAATTGATATATTTGTCAACTTATTTTGAAATAATTAGTTATGTAGGTTAAAAGGACAAAAAATGGCTCATCATAAATCAGCAAAAAAGAGAATTCTTACTAATGCGAAAAAAAGAGCAGCAAATAAATCTTCAATTTCCAAGTTGAAGACTTTAACAAAAAAGGTAATGGATTCGGAAAATAAAGCCGAAGCAGAAAAACTTTACAAAGAAGCTGTTGCGTTTGCAGATAAAACCGCAAGCAAAGGAAGAATCCACAAGAATACTGCTTCAAGAAGAAAATCTTCTATGACGAAGCACGTGAATTCTCTTACTGAAGCTACCGAAAAAAAATAGTTTAGATAACGAAAGAGGCTTTGGTTAAAGCCTCTTTTTACATTTTAAAGATCATCTATCGCATCAATGCCGGAGGGCATGGGGAGGAAAAATCTTACTCGCTGAATCTCGCCGTTTCTCTTTACAAGGCGATTAACTTTCTTCTTGATAATCACGCTGTGTTCAATGTAAACGTTATCTTCAATTATTGACCCGAATATATAACTTGTTCCTTTAATAAGAACCCCTTTGCCGATCCTTAGAGGAAATTCATCGCTCCCGGTCATGTTTACACTGGATTCTATTTTCGATTTATCTCCTATTATTATGTTCCCCTTAATAATGTCTCCCCATAATATTTCAACACTATTACCGATAACAAACTTTTGTCCGGGAAAGCAAGACAACAAAGCGTTCTCCCACACAGTTACATTCTTCCCGAAAATAACATTACCGTCAACAAAAACATTTTTCTTTAGATGGATATTGTAATTCAGCCTTACTCCTTTCCCGATATAAACTCCTTTGCCGATACGAATATCAAGGGGAATATTTTGTTTGTCCAGTTCAAGGATGTGTTCCACAACCGACTCATCAATGAAGAAATCGTCCGGGTCATCTATTTCTATTAAATTCCTTAAACGGTCATACACTTTATGGGCAAAAACTTTTTCCATTTCTTTGAGAACGGACTTATCATTAAAACCCATTACCACGTGCTGGTCTTTGGTATTATATGCATCAACAAAGTAGTTGTTTTTATTGAAAAGCGAGATTAGGTCGGTAATATAGATTTCATTCTGCGCATTGTCGCTTGAAATGTTATAAACAAGTTCAATCAATTTTTGATAGTTAAATGCATAAACACCCGAATTATATTCCCGGTTATCAAGAAGTTCCCTTTGCGTGAACTCATATTTTCTCCCTTTATAAACGGTCGTATAAATTTTTCCACCGTTAAGTGCAAGAATATCTTTATGCTCAATGATTTCTATTACTTTTCCTGCATCCAGCCCGGAAGGTTTTCCTTCTTTATCAAAGTCTTTTACACGAATAATTCTTCCGTAAGAATTATGCTCAACCGGACCGTCATACATTCCGGTTAAAACCATCATATCGGCACCGGATGATTTAAACTTTTCTCCGAAGGTTTTAATTGTTTCAGCATTCATTAATCCCATATCGCCAGGCAGAACATAAATCGTTCCTTTGAATTTTTGGGGATCAATTTTATCAAGACCGATTTGAACTGCATGTCCCGTCCCTTTTTGTTCAGCTTGATATGCAAAGACATTGTTTTCTCTTTTGCCGATTACTTTCATTACATCAACGGCTTTTATGCCGACGACAATAATTGTGTTAGTGCCGGGCAATCCTTTTGTACAAGCATTATGCACCCGCTCTACCGATGGAACACCCCATATGCTGTGAAGCATTTTCGATTTCTTCGATTTAATTCTTTTACCGTGTCCCGCAGCAAGTATAATTGCTGCTTCACCGGATGAATAATTAATCTCTGACGAGAGTTCCTTTAAGTTAGTATCAATTTGTTTGACTTCTGATTGTTCCAATTAATATCCCTAAAAATTTTTAATACTGTGTTCAATTTATCCAAAAAACAAGTAACAAAATAGTTGTCGTTTTGCCCGCTTGTTTCCCATCATATGAAAATTACTTTTCAATTACTTCCGCTAATCCTTTCGGAATTTGATGGTCGGGGAAATTTTGTTTCAGTTTTTT
This sequence comes from Ignavibacteriaceae bacterium, assembly GCA_036795455.1. Classification (GTDB taxonomy): domain Bacteria; phylum Bacteroidota; class Ignavibacteria; order Ignavibacteriales; family Ignavibacteriaceae; genus DAIRET01. The sequence goes on along the minus strand of DAIRET010000016.1, from coordinate 6,244 downwards.
AATGTATACTTTTGCACGCGAGACGTTATCAAACTGCATCTCGTAAAGAGCACGCTTAACAAGCATCCAACCGCAAACATTTTTTATAAAATCAATATAGTAGTTTTTCTTTGCCGGTATTCGTATTTCATAGTCGGGGTCTTCTGCCGGAATATATTCTTCACCGTTTCCCTTTACAACGCGGTAGAAAAACACGTCCGGTACAAGAGTATATCCCTGCGGTAAAACAAATTCGCCCTTTTGCATTTCGTTTGAAACCAATTCTACAGCAATATAAAAATCGTGTTTGTCAATATTTGTCGTTATTAGCTCGGTCATTATTCTTCTATAAAGATTTTCAAGCAGTTGGGAATTGAATTCCTCCCCCCTTTCAAAAGGCTTGAGAGCTTCAAGAAACTGATCTATCATAGGTTTAATGCCATCTGTAATTCCCGGGAAAGTTGTATTAAGTTGGTTGTAATACCACGACCTTCGAAGTAGTTCTTTATCAACAATTTTAACATCTTTTCTTATTCCGTCTACAAACTGAAAGTAGTAAGAAGGAGAAATAAAATAATCCCATTGATAAGTAAATATTATTGCATTTTTTTCAACCGAGTTAAGCGCCGCTTTTGTATAGTCTTCAAAAATATAATTCCCGGTTTGTGATACTTTGTTTATCGTCAAAAAGCCCTGGAAAAAAACCAAAATTACGACAAGGCTGACTGGTAAAGTATATTTTAGTTTAACATCTTTAAGCATCTGAAAAACTTTCAGTATTCCGAAAGCTGAAAAGAAAGCCATGCACACGTACGCAAGTAAAAAGTACGCGTCTATGTCCGAAATGTCATAATTAATTGAATAAAAAACCGTAGTTATAAAGGCAATCAGAATAAACGTAAACAATCTTTTGGACGTAAAGAATAGAGTTGCAAACCCTATTAAAACCAAAATTAAAGCAACGCTGAACTCCTGTGGTAAGTTTGATACAAAATAGTTCAGTTGCTTCTTAGCCGAATCAAAAGAAGAGAAAATCCAAACCTGGTATTGTTTGCCTGAAACATGGCGGAGGATTCTTTCCATATCTACCGGGTTACCCCAATTTAGCAACGGATTATGAGCCGCTCTCAAAGGCAGATAAGAATATATGGCAGCAAGAACCGGGAAAAAAACAAGAAGCATCTTTCCTATTTTCTTAAATGAATCTACTCTGAATTTATATTTCAAGAAAAATAGATATGCTGTTGCCGGTAAAATCAACATAGTTGTCATGTGATTTCCGAAACTGAGTGCTAACGCTATTGAAAAAAAGTACCAGTTTCTGAATTCGTTTTCGGCGGCGATGAATGCTTTAACGAGGAAGTAGATTGTAATTATAATCATCAAAGAATGGAGCGAGTATACTTCAACCGAAGTGCTTTGAAACCAGTATGTTTTACTGAACGCCAATACAAATCCCGAAGCAGAGGCCGTTAAATATTTTTTCAAATCCGGGATTTCAATTGTAGCCGCCGATTCTTTTGCCGGCTCTTTTTGTTCTTTCTTTTTTCCCTTTGGCGATTTAGTTTGACTTTTAACAGGAGAAGCAAATTTGTCGAGATTATCCAGAATTAGTTCTACTGTATAAACAAAAACAGCAACTCCCGCACTACACCATAATGCGGCTAAAAGATTCATCTTAAAAATTGTGGTAAACGGCAGCGGAATTAAACTAAACAAATAACCTATTACTGTAAAAAGCGGGTAACCCGATGGATGAGCAATCCCCGGCAGAGCTTGTGCTGCCGCTAATTCGCCCGGGTCAATCTGGATAACAGACGGAGCGATTGTAAACATATAAACAATAAAACTTATAACTCCGACTATCAGCCCGGATAACCTTTTAATAATTGTCATAATCAACTCAAGTACTTATTGAATAATTGAATGTTTGATTTAATTACATCGTTCAGCTTCTTCTCGAAAGAAACTCTATCGTTAAAACTCATTGCATTAAAAACTTGTTTTAACTTAAAATCGTCCGCCGGCAGCACCGGTGAAGAAAGATTTAAAGTGTTTTGTATGGTCATTTCCAGGTTTTTCAAAAATAAATAATTTTCAACAAGTCTTTCATAGTCGTTCCCGAAACCGGCATAAAGTCTATCAAGAAGTTTTAACAAACTAAAATACTTTTTACCTATGCAAAGATTGTAAAAATTATGATTAGATAAAATCAAAAACTGTAAAATGAAATCTATGTCCGACAATCCACCACTGCTCTTTTTTAAATTAAAACTTTTACCCGGCAATATTAGAGCATGTTCGGACAGCTTCTCCCTCATTGCTTTAATCTCCTTTTTTAAACTCGGTTTGGATTCTTTTTCAATTCTATTGCCGACCAGAGATGTAAATTTTTTGAATAGTTTTTTATTCCCCGAAACAAATTTAATTTTACACAAAGCCTGCAGTTCCCAAGTTCGAATTCTTTTTTCAAGATACTGTTCATATGCGTTAATATCCCAAATAATTAAACTTGTTCTACCTTCAGGTCTAAGGCGGCAATCCACACCTGCCGGGGCAATCTCACTTTTTATCAGATTAATCAATTCAAAAAATTTCTTTTGAATATCCGGATAATGACCGCTGTTTTCAGACACAAAAATCAAATCAACATCGGAATTAAATGATGCCTGCTCCCATGCAATACTGCCAAGCGATGCAGAAAAATAATTCAAACCAATGAATTCACTCTCAACAAATTTTTCTATTGTCGAGGATGTTTTTAACTGTAAAAAACTACTTAATACCGACGATACTTCCCTAACCGATATTTCTTCCGCTGTAAACCGGTAAAGAAGTCTGAAAAGGATTTGCTTCACGGGAAGATGAATTTCAAGTTCCGGGTTGATTTTTTTATACACACTTTTTGATAAAAATGATTCACGTAATAAAGAATCTTCTGCAAATAAGTCGATAGCTTTTTGAGAAAACTCGCACGTTTTTAAAAATGACGAGAACAGTTTTTTGTTAGAAAATTCCTCATACCAGATTGACGGAAATTTAGACTGCTTCATTACACGCACAAAATTAACCAATACTTTATCCGGCGCGGAACTATGTTTCAGATAGGTTAACAGCTCTATTTCAATTTTAGAAAATGAAGAGATCGCTCTGGCATCAAATCCCTTCTGTTCAAAAAGTCCCTCTCCTTTTTTTAAGAAAAGAAAATTTTTTTCTGCTTTCTTTATGTCGGAAAAATTGATTTGAGAAAACGCAGTCTTTTCTCTGTTTATATCATCACCGCCTATTACGGAAATGTAAAAGTCTTTTACATTTTGCCGTGTTGTACAAACACACAAGTTAAATGAAGCTGCTGACTGAAAGTTTAAATAACGCGCGAGCTTTTCTGCAAGTTCGCCTTCTGCCGGCACAGAGTGTGTCTGTGTGTCGTTCATTAGCTGAAGATAATGCTCTATCTTTCGGAAAAAGATATAAGCATCCGTCAATTCATTTAATTCTTCGTTTGAAATAATTTCAGCGCTATTAAGTTTTTTTAATGCCTCCAGCGTATTGCCTGTTCTCAGTGATTTATCACTACCACCGTTTATAAGCTGCAACGCTTGAACCGGGAACTCTATGTCGCGTATACCCCCGGAAGCATGTTTAATATCTCTGTCGTCGGTTAAATTCCGTAATACCGCATATCGTAGTTTTTTTATCTGTTCCACGGGAGAGATTAAAAATGCTGATGGATAAATAAACGGAGAAAGATATTGTATAAATTCATCGTATAACTTTTTGCTGCCGCAAAGGAAATTGGCTTTTATTAACATTTGTCTTTCCCAGTCCTCTCCTTTGGATTCGTAATAACGGAGATAGTCTGAAATCGTACGGCAGAGCGGAGAATTTTTTCCATCCGGTCTCAACCGGAAATCTACCCTATATAGGTATCCGCTCTCATCGGGCTCCGAGGCGGTTTTGATAAACAAATGAATTGCTTCGGTTAAAATCTCGTAATATTCTTTGTTGTTTATTTTTGTATTCTTATCGAAGAAAACCAGCAGGTCAATATCGGAACTATAATTTAATTCCCGCCCGCCGAGTTTTCCAAGAGAAACAACGGCATATTTCCTTGGTGTTTTTGTAATGCCGTGTTTATCTAAAACGTACTGGTAACAAATTTCAAAAAGTTTTTCCGATAAGCATTCTGCAAGAATCGACAGTTCCTTTACTGTAGAATCAAGATTTGCTAATCCAAGAATGTCCTTTACTCCGATTGCCAGAACTTCTTTTCTTTTTATTGATTTTACAGTTCTTACTTTTGCTTCAAATGTTTTAAATGAGCCGATTGTTGTTTCCAGTTCTTTTTGAAACTGTTTTTTCTCCAAAGCGGTTTTTAGCTTCTTTGTATTTAGTAACCACAAAAGGTATTCGGGATTCCTGACAATCACATCCGTAAGGTAGTTGCTGTTAACGGCAATTGAAAACAGGATTTCAATATAGTGAGGATAAACAAGGCATTCTTTAAGAAAGTGAACTTTATCATACATTGCAGAAATGATACGAAGTAGATTTGATTCCGAACCGAAAGTGAAATAACCGGATTCCGTCTCCTTGCTGAAGAGCAAGAGCAGTCTGTTGAATTCACCGGGTAAAAGATACCCGGCGGTATATCCAGTTAGTTTGTCCAAAAAATCTTTAGAAAACTGTATTTTGCTTTTTTTTCTTTTCATCTACCTTTCGTTTAATAGAATCATATGACAATCGACACAATGTTGAATAAATAGTCTTCTTTTCTTTGAAAAGAATTTTTATATTGAACCGTAAAATTAAAACATAGCACACAAAAAAATAGACGAAAATAATTCAATTAATGCGAGGTGAAATGAATTTTGTCGTTAATTCCGTGGTTGGAGGATTTCTTTTACTCTCTTCATTTGCATGTAGCGTAAAGACCGAAGAGAAAAATGAACTTGCAACCGAAACCCGGACACCCCTGTCTGCGGCTCAAACCGTTCAAATCAACAAATCAATTGTTGAAGCGGAGATTATTGAAAAATATACCAATACAGACAGCGACTTCATCATAAAAGCAAAAGTGTTAAAGGTTGAAGCCACCGATGCATACCCGAGTATTGCAACGGCATCAAGCGTTTATATTTTAACACCGGCTTTTGTTGTTGATGATTCCGGGAGCCTGCCGGATAACGATAAAAACAAAGGGCTTAAATCACTATTGACAAAAAAGGGCGGCGACAAGATAAAAGCCGTTATATCAATGGGAAAAGACCTTAACTGGTACATTCAAGAAATTTTAGATTGAATAAGAAAATGAGAGGTAGATAATGAAAAAAATATTTTTACTGTTTTCAATTCCAGCTTTTATTGCGGCGTTTGTTTTCTTTTTCGGTGGAGTGAGTGCCGAAAAAGAATTTACAATGAACGACTATGTAAACTGGAAAATCGAACAGAAGAAGAATAAAAAACCATCGTACGGCTTTCCCGACAAAGCAATGCAATGGTATTACGAGCAAAGAGCTTATCCGCTTGGTTACATTCCTGTAGATTGGCGCGAGAAAGCAATTGAACATATTACAAAGTATAATACCGATATTAACCTTGAAAGCAATCCCGCGGCTTTAAGTTGGACTCAACTTGGTCCCGGAAATATTGGTGGACGAATAAGAAGCATTCTGGTTCATCCGACAAACTCAAGTATTATTTACATCGGTGCGGTTAGCGGAGGCGTATGGAAGACTACAAACGGCGGAAGCGGTTGGTTTCCATTAAAGGATGATATGGAAAACCTTGCAGTATGCGCTATGGTTATGGACCCTACAAACCCGAATATTATTTATGCCGGAACCGGCGAAGGCTTTTTCAACTATGATGCAGTTCGCGGAGAAGGAATTTTCAAAACTACAAACGGCGGCACTACATGGACTCAGCTTGCATCAACAAAAAACAGTAATTTTTATTACGTAAATAAACTGATGATTGATAATACGAATAATACTCTCTGGGCTGGTACAAGAAAAGGATTGTTCAAATCTGTTGACGGCGGTGGCTCTTTTAATGCGGTATTAACCTCTTCCGGATCGGACGTTCATTGTACGGATATTGAAATTGCATATTCCAACCCGTCAAGAATATATGCTGCATTCGGGTTGTTTAACCAAGCTGATATCAAACTATCAACAAACTCCGGCGGAAACTGGCAATCCGTACTTTCATTGAGTGGTAAAGGGAGAGTGGAAATAGCAACATCCATCTCAAACCCGCTTGT